>CAZBFW010000260.1:0-287 GCA_964491135.1 uncultured Phycisphaeraceae bacterium
AGATTTCCAGACGCCGTTCGTACCCCTGCGTCACCCCGACCACCATGTTCTGCAGCAGGGCCCGCGTCAGGCCGTGCAACGCCCGCTGCTGCTTGGTGTCGGCCTCGCGATCGACACAGACTCGCTTCTCCGCCGCATCCACCGTCACGGAGATCCCCGCCGGGAGTGCATGGGAGAGCGACCCCTTGCCGGACGACACGGTTACCGTGCGTCCGCTGACCTTCACATCCACCCCACTCGGCACCGGGATGGGTTAGATCGGAAGAGCGTCGTGTAGGGAAAGAGTG
>CAZBFW010000260.1:297-1623 GCA_964491135.1 uncultured Phycisphaeraceae bacterium
CTCGTCCTCCGGGCCGGGGCCGGACACGCCCCCGGACGCACCCGGTCAGTACACCGTGCAGATCAACTCGCCGCCCACTTTCCGTTCGCGACACGCCCGGTCGCTCAGCACGCCCTGGCTGGTGGAGACGATCGCGATTCCCAACCCGTCCATCACGTTCGGCAGGGCCTCGACACCGGAATACAGGCGTCGTCCGGGCTTGGAGGCGCGGCGGATGGCGTGGATCACATCCTCGCCGTTCGGACCGTACCTCAGGTCCATCCGCAGCAGGTTCTGCCGGGTGTCAGCGATCACGTCGAACGACTCGATGAACCCTTCGTCCTTGAGCACCTGGGCAATGCCCACTTTCAGTTTGGACGAGGGCACCGTCACCTGCCTCCGGCGGATGCGTGCGGCATTGCGAATCCGGGTCAGCATGTCGGCTATGGGGTCACTCCACATCCGATCGTCACCTCTCTTGCGTCTCTCCGAGGGCCCGCGGCCCGACGCCGCCGGCCTCCGTCATCCGCCCATATCCGACGGGCGGACTTAAGGTCGCTACCAACTCGCCTTCCGCATCCCCGGGATCTTGCCCTCATGGGCCAGGGTCCGCAGACAGATGCGACAAATCCGGAACTTGCGGTACACCGCCCGCGAGCGCCCGCATAACTGACAGCGTCGAATGATGCGAACACGGTACTTCGGCGTCCGATTCGACTTGTTCATCCAGGCCTTGGTCGCCATGCGCTACTCCTGCCCGCCCGTCCGGCGGAACGGCATTCCCAGCTTGCTCAGCAGGCTCCTCGCCTGTTCATCGGTGGTGGCGGAGGTCACCAACGTGATGTTCATGCCCTGGGGATACTCCACCTTATTGATGTCGATCTCGGGAAACACGGACTGGTCCGCGATCCCCATCGAGTAATTGCCCCGCCCGTCAAACGCGTCCGGGCTCAGGCCGCGGAAGTCACGCATCCGCGGAATGGCCAGGTTGATCAGCCGGTCGACGAACTCGTACATCCGCCGCCCCCGAAGCGTCACCTTCAGGCCGATCTCGTACCCCGTGCGCAGCTTGAAGTTCGACACGCTCTTACGGGCCCGACAGATCACCGGTTTCTGTCCCGTGATTTTCGCGAGGTCGTCCGCCGCCGCCGGCAGGCGTTTCTTGTCCTGCAGCGCCTTGCCCAACCCCATAGACACGATCACCTTGCGAAGCCGCGGCACCGCCAGCTCATTCCGGATGCCGAAATCCTCTCGCAACGAGGGGAGGATCTGGGCCTTGTATTGTTCAAGAAGTCTCGCCATCGCCAACCGTCACGCTTTCCGCCGGCCTCCCGCCCCAGGGGCCGG
>CAZBFW010000260.1:1633-6109 GCA_964491135.1 uncultured Phycisphaeraceae bacterium
TCCCAGGGGCTTCCCACCGCGAAGGCGGCGTCGCCCCAGGGGCCGGGCCGCCCGCCGCACTCCTCCCTACGCCCGCTCCGCCTTGCGCAGCGAGTCCAGCACGTTGCCGTCCTTCGTGACTCGCCGCTTGGCCACCACCTTGCCGGCACTGTCCCGCTCCACCTCAAAATGCACGCGCCGGCCCCGGCCCGCCTTGGGGTCGTACGGCAGCACGTTGGACAGATGGATCGGCGCCTCCTTGTGGAGACGGCCGCCCTGCGGGTTCCGGCGGGTGGGCCGAACGTGGCGGTACACCATGTTCACGCCTTCCACCACCACCCGCGCGTGGTCGTA
Source organism: uncultured Phycisphaeraceae bacterium (assembly GCA_964491135.1). Taxonomy (GTDB): domain Bacteria; phylum Planctomycetota; class Phycisphaerae; order UBA1845; family UBA1845; genus JAFGJQ01. Next base: position 1,967 of record CAZBFW010000260.1, read on the forward strand.
ATCGATCCGCAGCACCTTGCCCCGCGCCCCCTTATGAGCGCCGGCAATCACCTCCACCACCTGATCCTTGCGAATGCGACACGCCATGGTTCGCCTTCCTGTCCGCGTTCTCCCCAAGCCGTCCCGGACGGACCGCCCTCCGCTCAGACCACCTCGTCGGCCAGGGAGATAATCTTCATGTACCCTCGCTCGCGAAGCTCCCGGGCCACCGCCCCGAAAATGCGCGTTCCACGGGGGTCGTTGTTGTTGTCCAGCAGGACCACCGCGTTCGTGTCAAACCGCACATAGCTTCCGTCGGGACGCCGCGTGGGCTTGCACGTCCGGACCACCACGGCCCGGGCCTTCCGACGGGTCGAGCGTTCCTTCCGCGTGGCCCCGCCCGCGAAATCGCTGTTGGGCAGGGCCTTCTTCACCGCCACCAGCACGATATCGCCCACTTCCGCACGCTTCAGGCGATACTTGCCGTGGCGGGCCGTGCTGCCCTTGCCGAGCACGGCGATCACCTGGGCCTGCTTCGCCCCGGTGTTGTCGGCCACGTCCACCATGGTCTGCAACTGGATCATCGATCACCTGCGCTCACACTGCGCCGCTTCGGCGGCATCTCGCCCGCACGCGGTCCGCACGGGACCGGCGTCTCCCGGCCGGCCGTCCGCGGCCTACAGAACCTTGACCAGCCGCCAGCTCTTCGTCTTCGACACGGGACGGCAGGCCGTCACTTCCACCCGGTCACCCACGTGGGCTTCGTTCTTCTCGTCGTGCACGTGCAGCCGGGTCCGACGCTGCATGTACTTGCCATACTTGGCGTGTCGGGTCAGGTGCATGCACTCCACCACGATGGTCTTGTCACCCTTGTCCGAGGTCACCACGCCGCGTCGCACCGCCCGCGTACGTCGCTGCGACCCCTTCCCGCTTCCGGTGCCGAGGCTCGTCTCTGCTGGCGCCATGCCGTTGTTCGTCCTTTCCGAATCACGCCGCGGTCAGCCGCCCGGCGCTTCCCCGGAATCAACCGCCGCGCCGGTGCGTGGCGATCGCCTCCAGGTGGTATTGCCTCTCTTCGATACCGGTCTCGCCCCGCTCCTTCAGAATCGTGAAGATGCGCGCGATGTCCCGCCGGGCCTGCGTCACCTGGTTGGGGTTCTCCAGCTTCTCCGTCACCCGCTGCGCCCGCAGGTCGAACAGGTGCCGGCGCAGCCGGTCCAGCTCCCCGTGCAGCTCCTCGGTCTTCATCTCGCGCAGTTGCCCGATCTTCATCAGTATCGCTCCCAACCCGATCAGCCGTGATGCCGCCGGACAAACCGGCAGCGCAACGGCATCTTGTTGGCCACACGCGACAGGGCCAGCTTCGCAATGCTCTCCTCGACCCCGCCGATCTCGTACAGCACCTTCCCGGCACGAACCCGGGCCACCCATTCCTCCGGCTCACCCTTCCCCTTGCCCATCCGCGTTTCCAACGGCTTGGCCGAAACCGGGTGGTCGGGGAAGATTCGCATGTACACCCGACCCTCCCGGTGCAGGAAGTGCGTGGCCGCCACCCGGCCCGCTTCAATCTGACGGGCCGTGATCCAGCCGGCCTCCAACACCTGCAGGCCGTACTCGCCAAACGACACGCGCGTCCCGCGCGTCGCGTGGCCGCGAATCCTGCCGCGCTGCGCTTTGCGGAACTTGACTCGCTTGGGCATCATCGCCATTGCAGCATCTCCCGATCATACCCGCGGTCAGCCGCGCTTGCCTCGCCGACCCCGCCGGGGCTCCATGGGGGTCAGGGTAACCTCTTCCCCATACTTGCCGGTGAACAGCCAGACCTTCACGCCGATCACGCCGTAGGTTGTCCGGCTCACCGCATACCCGTAATCCACGTGCGCCTGAAGCGTGTGCAGCGGGATCGAGCCCCGGTGCTGCTTCTCGCACCGGGCCATCTCCGCCCCGCCCAGACGCCCGCTGCAAATGATCTTGCAGCCCTTGGCTCCCGCGGCCATCGCCGCGTCAATCCGCATCTTCATCACGCGGCGGAACCCCGCCCGCTTGCGAAGCTGCTCTGCCACCGACTCCGCCAAAAGCTGGGCGTCCGTGTCGGGCGACTGGATCTCCTGGATCGTCACCTTGATCTTGCGGTCAACCAGCTCCTCCAGCGCCTCTCGAAGCTTGTCCACCTCGGCGCCCTTCGGCCCGATCACCAGGCCCGGACGCGCCGTGTGCAGCACGACTTCCACCTCGTTCCGCGTGCGCCGGATCACGACCTTGGCCACCGCCGCGTACGGGGGCTGCCGGTTCAGACGTTCGTCAATGAACCGCCGAATCTTCTGGTCCTCCACCAGGCACTCGCCAAAGTCCTTTTTCGACGGCGGGTACCAATGGGAGCGCCAGTCCTCCGTCACGCCCATGCGGAATCCCAGCGGATGAATCTTCTGACCCACGTCTTGCTCCTCGTCCGGAGTGCCGAGCCCAACTTTCGGGTCCGGCCGCCCGGCCCGTTACGTCTCGGCGACCCGAACAACCAGGTGACTCGTCCGCTTCGCGATGGGGTGGGCCCGACCGCGATCCTTGGGCTGCCAGCGCCGGTAGTACGGCCCGCCATCCACCCGGGCCTCCATGACCCGCAAACGGGCCACGTTCGCCTCGTCCTGTTCGGCGTTATTGATGGCGGAGCGCAGCACGCTCGCCACCATCCCGCTCGCCCGACGATGGTTGAAGCGCAGGATGTCCAGCGCCTCCGGGCACGATCGCCCGCGAATCAGGGCCATCACCAGACGGGCCTTCCGCGGGCTGATGCGGGCGAACCGGAAGGTCGCACACCATTCGGTCCGTTTCTCGGTTTGCTCTGCCATGGTCCGATTCACCTATCCAACCCGCCTGCCCCCGGCCCGCCTCCCCATCCGGAAAGCGCCGCCTGTGACGTCGGGATCACTTCTTCGAGCCTGCGTGCCCCTTGAACGTCCGCGTGGGGCTGAACTCGCCCAGCTTGTGGCCCACCATGTCTTCCGTCACCAGCAGCCCCACAAACTGTTTGCCGTTGTGCACCTCGAACTTCTGGCCCACAAACTCCGGCACGATCGTGCATCGGCGAGACCAGGTTCGAATCGGCTGGTTCACGTTCCGCTCCTTCGCCTGGATCACCTTGCGATAGAGCTTCTCGTCCACGTACGGACCCTTCTTCGCAGATCGCGTCATCCTGCGAGCCTCTCACTTGCTTCCGTGACCGTCCGGACTCACGCCGCCGCTGTTCGGCCGCCCATCGGCGCCGCATACGGCAACCACGTCCCGTTATTTACGGGGCAGCACCAACTGCCCGTAGCGTTTGCTTCGACGCCGCCGCAAGATGCGCTTGTTCGACGGCTTGTTCGGGCTCCGGGTATGTCCACCCTTCGCCAGCTTGCCCTTCGGGCTGCACGGGTGACGACCGCCGCAGTTCCGGCCCTCGCCGCCGCCCAGCGGATGGTCGTGCGGGTTCATGCACGTCCCGCGCACGTGCGGGCGGCGCCCGCGGTGTCGCGTCCGGCCGGCCTTGCCCCAGCGCAGGTTCTGGTGCTCGATGTTCCCGAGCTGGCCGATCGTGGCCCGGCACTCGGCGCGGACCTGCCGCATCTCGCCCGACGGCATCACCAGCGTCGCCCAGTCCCCCTCGCGGGCCAGCAGCCGGCAGGCCGCCCCCGCCGAGCGGGCCATCTTCCCCCCCTGGCCCGCGTTCATTTCGACGTTGTGAACGTCCATGCCCACAGGGATCGAACTCAGCGGCATGCAGTTGCCGATCTTCGGCTCCACACGCTCGCCGCTCTCCACCACCTCGCCGGGCTTCAGCCCAACCGGGGCCAGGATGTACCGCTTCTCGCCGTCGGTGTACTGCACCAGGGCGATATGGCACGAACGGTTCGGATCGTACTCCACACTGACCACGCTCGCCCCGCAGTCATCCTTGCGCCGCCGGAAATCAACCCGACGGTACATCTTGCGGGCCCCGCCGCCGCGATGGCGACACGTGATCCGCCCGTGATGATTCCGACCGCCGCGCCGGACCAGCCGCTCGCACAGCGACTTCTCCGGCCCCTTCCGCTTGTCGGTGATCTCATCAAAATCATTGACCGACGACTTGCGCCGTCCGGGCGACGTCGGTTTGTAGATCTTGATGCCCATGTCAACCCCGCTCTC
>CAZBFW010000261.1:0-6108 GCA_964491135.1 uncultured Phycisphaeraceae bacterium
GACGCGTGCTGGTGCGTGGCCACGTAGCCTTCGGCATCCATGATCCGTCCGGCCAAGGCCCGGCGAAACCGCTCGCGCCGGCTGTCGTGCGGGTCCGGGGCTTCCTCGGCGGGCCAGAGCAGAGAGTGCGTCGTCCACTCATCCCACAGCGTGGCGGCCGGCCCCGGGCGGCGGGAGTAATGCTCCCAGAACAGCGCTCGTAGCGACTCCATCGCGGCGTCGTCTCCCGGAACGACGAATCGTGGAAACGTTTCCGGCAACGCCGGCGCGTCCGCGGTGCACACGCCCGTCGCAATCCATGCGGCAACGCATCCGCCCGCCAAGCCCATCTGAAAGCGCGACATGCTCTGCCTCCTCCACACGTAACGTGGCAACCTCCAGCCCACCCTGCAGAGGGGTACGGGAGCATCTCGCCGTCGTCAACCCCCAAAGGTCAGAGCGTTGCGGCCGTGCGGACCTTTTCCATTGCGCAACGCCGCGCGGTAGGATGTGGTGGATCGGGAGAGACCGGGTCCCGACAGGAGCCGCCCGCATGTACGTGATACTGACCGCGTGTATGGCGCTGACAGCCATGAGCACTGACCCGCCATCCGAGACCGTTCGCATCGCCACGTTCAACATCTGGGAACTCGGTGCGAACAAGCTCAACCAGGTGGATGAGCACGGAAACGGCACGAACCCGCAGCTTCGCAAAGCGGCGGAGATCATCCAGCGGGTGCGGCCGGACGTGTTGCTGATCAACGAGATCGACTTCGACGAAAAGGGCGAGAACGCCGCGCGGTTCCAGCAGCGGTACCTGGGCGTTGCGCAGGAGGGCCAGGAGCCGATCCGCTACCCGCACGTGTTTGTCGCCCCGGTGAACACCGGCGTGCCCAGCGGGTTGGACCTGGACCACGACGGATCGGCCGGCGGGCCCGGCGACGCGTTGGGCTTCGGCAAGTACTCCGGGCAGTACGGCATGGCGCTGCTCAGCCGGTTTCCCCTCGATGCCGGAGCGGCCCGCACGTTTCAGAAGCTGCTCTGGAAGGACATGCCGGGCAACCTCATGCCGGACGGAGCAGCCGGCAAGCCGCAGTGGTATAAGCCGGAGGAAGTCGCGATTCTGCGGCTCTCCAGCAAGAGCCACTGGGACGTGCCCGTGAAGATCGGCGACACGGTCCTGCACGTGCTGGCCGCCCATCCGACGCCGCCCGTGTTCGACGGGCCGGAGGACCGCAACGGCCGGCGGGCGTTTGACGAGGTTCGCCTGTGGGCCGACTACCTGACCGGGGGAAAGGCGGCGGACTACATTGTCGATGACCGCGGCGGACGCGGCGGGCTGCCGGCCGCGGCGTGCTTCGTGATTCTCGGCGATCTGAACGCCGACCCGGCCAAGGGTGAGCGGGTGGACGGGCGGGCACCCATCGATCTGCTCCTGAAGCACCCGCGCGTGCAGGATCCGGAGCCGCGAAGCGAGGGCTCGCTAACGGACGCAAAGGACTATCCCGGCGACAAGTCGGCCCGCACGAGTAGTTTCGGCCGTCTGGATTACGTGCTGCCCTGCCGCGAATTGAAAGTGAAGAAGGCGGGCGTATTCTGGCCGAAGCCGAGCGACCCGCTGCACCGGCTGGTCACAAAGCCGGACGCCTCGAGCGATCACCGCCTGGTGTGGATTGACCTGGTGCTGAAGGAATAGCGACGGAGCGACGAAGGAGAGATGGAGAGAGCTGTTCTTGGTCCCTCCCTTCGTAATCTTGGGACTGTGATTCCATGAACATCATCGAACCCATACGACAACGGCGGAGCATTCGGACGTATCTGAACAAGCCGGTGGAGCACGAGAAGGTGTTGCGGCTCCTGGAGGCGGCCCGGATCGCCCCATCGGCCAAGAACTTCCAGGAATGGCGGTTCATCGTCGTGACGGACGCCGAACGGCGCCGCCGCCTGGCCCAGGCCGCCAACGCGCAGACGTTTGTGGGCGAGGCCCCGGTGGTGATCGTGGCGTGCGCCGAGCATGAGAATTACCGGATGCGCTGCGGACAGCTCGCTTACCCGATCGACGTGGCGATTGCCATTGACCACATCACGCTTCAGGCGGTGGCCGAGGGGCTGGGTACCTGCTGGATCGGCTCGTTCTACGAGGATCAGGTCAAGGCGATCCTGGGCATTCCGGACCAGGTGACGGTGGTGCAGATGCTGACCGTAGGCTATCCCGGCGGCCCGCCCCGTCCCCTCGAGCGATTGCCGCTGGAGCAAATCGTGCGGTGGGAGACGTGGTAGAGGCAGGCGGAAACCGGGACCCGGGGACGAGGGTGCCGGAGGGCCGCGCGGCAGCAACCGTCCGGACAACCAACCCGCCTGCGTGTCTTGCACAAGCGTCTTGCCTGGGCGTGCCGCGTACCACGCCCTTCGACGGATCGAAGGGGACGGCTATACTGTTTCCCGCCCCGATGCGGCGGGAGGCAGCGGTTGCCCAGACGGCAGAATCTCAACGGCTGGTGGTTTGTCGCCTTTCCCCTGGCGATCATCTTTCTGTTTACGGCGCTGCCCACCGTGGCCGGCGTGCTGTTGAGCTTTTTTGAGTGGGACGGGGGCTGGGTCGAGGGACACTGGCCACGGTTCATCGGGCTGCAGAACTATCGCGAGGCGTTTGCGCACTCCGCCTTCTGGCCGTCCGTCCGAAACACGCTGATCTTCGCCCTGGCCACCGTGCCGATCACGACTCTGAGTGCCTTCCTGTTGGCCGTCGCCATCAATGCGCGTTGGTTTGTCGGTCGTACCCTCATCCGGACCGTGTTCTTTCTGCCTACCGTGGTATCGATCGTGGCCATCGGGTTCATCTGGCGTTGGGTGCTCGAGCCGACCGACGTCGGACTGCTGAACCATACGCTGGGTCGGCTGGTGAACGCCGCGTCCGGGCTGGCGGGTGGCGGATACGTGGACGTGACGTGGCCGGACTGGGTGGGAAACACTCCCTGGGCTCTCGTAACGCTCGTCGCGGTGCAGGTGTGGCGGAGCCTGGGATTCTCCATGGTGCTCTACCTCGCCGCCCTGGGCGGCGTACCGCGGTCCCACTATGACGCCGCCGCGGTGGACGGGGCGGGGCCGTGGCAGGCGATGTGGCGCATCACCTGGCCCGGCGTGTGGCCGATGACCGTCTTCCTGCTGATCACCGGAATGATCGGAGGATTGCAGGTCTTTGACCTCGTGCTCGTCATGGTCGGGCGGATACACCAGGACTGGACCGACGTGCTGAACCTCTTTCTCTACGGGGAGTTTACGCGGAACCGACTGGGCTTCGCGGCGGCACTGGGCGTGATGGTGCTCATGCTGACGGCCCTGGTGACGCTGGCCCAGATGGTCTGGCTGCGACGGCGGGAGGAGGTGACTGAATGAGCCGACGCGATACGCCGCATTGGTGCCCGCGCCTGCTCGTGCACCTGGTGGCCTACGCGCTGGCCTTCACCATGCTCGTGCCGTTCGGCTGGATGGTGCTCACTTCGCTCAAGACGCGGTCCGGAGCCATCGCCGTGCCGCTCCGCTGGTTCCCCGAAGGCTGGCCTTGGCAGTGGCAGTGGGGCAACTACCTGGAGGCCTGGAAGGTCGCCGAGCTGGGCCGCTTCTACCTGAACAGCATCATCGTGGCCGTCGCCATCACCGTGCTGGCCGGTGCACACAACGCACTGGCCGGCTTCGCGTTCTGCAAGCTGCGGTTTGCGGGCAAGCGGGGCACGTTTGCCCTGCTCATGGCCACCATGATGCTGCCGTACCAGGTGTACTTCATCTTCGCGTACGTGCTCTGCACGTGGATCGGCTACATCGACACCTACCAGGCCCTGATCGTGCCGTTTCTGGCCAGCGCGTTCGGCATCTTCTACATGCGGCAGGCCATCATGTCCGTGCCGGACAGCCTGCTCGACGCGGGCCGCATGGACGGCATGACGGATTTCGAGCTGTTCTGGCACATCGTGCTTCCCGCGGTCCGGCCGGCGGTGGCAGCCCTGGCCATCTTCACGTTCATGTTCGGCTGGAACAACTTTTTCTGGCCGCTCATCGTGATCGACACCAGCGACCATGTGACGCTGCCCCTGGCCGTGCAGGCGCTGGCCACGGGCCTGTACGTGGACTCGTGGCCGGTGCAGATGGCGGCGGCCACGATTATCACCGTGCCGATCCTGGTGGTCTTCCTGATCTTCCAGCGCAGGTTCGTGGAGGGGATCACGTTGACGGGAGTGAAAGGCTGATGCGGGCCAGCCACGGCATCATTGCACTGATCGTGGTGGGGACGGCCATCGCGCTGGTCCCGCTCCGCTGCACGGGCGGAGCGGAGGCTGAACTGCTCATGACCACCTGGGGGATGCCCTGGGAGGATGTGCTCTACCGCGATACGTACGCCCGGGGGTATGAGACACTGAATCCCGGCGTGCGCGTGAACTATCAACGTTATTCCGATCTTTTCGAGAAGTACCACGCCTGGCACGTTGTGGGCCGGGGCGCCGACGTGATGCGGATCACCGCGGGCGACTACAGCACGCTCGTCGCGGCCGGCATGCTGGAGCCGCTCGATTCGTATATCGCGGATCCTGAAGTGGGGCTAAGCCCCGAGGAAATCGCCGATTTCTTCCCGACGGTGTGGGATGCTCTCAACATCAACGGGCATATCTACGCCCTGCCGTCGGACAACGCCCAGTACGGGATGTACTACAACAAAACCCTGTTTGAAGAGTACGACGCCGCACACCCGGATGCCCCCCTGGGCTACCCGAACTCGAACTGGACCTGGGAGGATCTCAAACGCGCCGCGGATGCCCTGACCGTCGTCGGCCGCAACGGGGAAATCCTCCAGTACGGCATCGCGTTCGAGTTGTGGGCGTTCCCGTTCCAGGTGTTCTTCGTACAGGCGGGCGGACAAATCTGGGACGAAGCCGAGACCACGACCTATCTGAACTCGCCGGCCGGCGTGGAGGCGATGGAATTCATAGCCTCTCTGATTCCCCGAAACGCCCCCATCCGCTCCCTGGAATTGGCCAGGACCGCCAGCGGCCCGGACAGCCTGTTCAAGGCGGGCAAGGTGGCGATCTACCTGGAGGGGTCGTGGCGAGCCCCGGATGTTGAGAACTACTCGCCGAACCTGGACTTTGCGGTCTCATCGCTTCCACGACATCGGCAGCGGGGCGTGGTGACAGGTTCGGTCGTGTGGGGCATGAGCGTCCACAGCCGCCACAAGCGGGAAGCGTGGAAGATGATCCGCTGGCTGGTGGCGCGCGAGCAGTCACTGGCCTACTGGCACATGCTCCGGGTCGCTCCGCCCTGCCTCACCTCGGTCATCGAGTCGGAGGAGTTCCGGGCGACGCCCGGCGTCGTCCGCGACGGCAAGGTCGTCGCGCCCCCCATGCCCCGGGAGAAGTTCGAGGACCGCGCCGCCTGGCTGCTTGAGGCGTATCGACCGGCCCCGGATACGGGCAAGCCGCCGGCGTTCATGATGGTCGCCCCATACGAGCGCGACATGGAGTTCCGGCTGGCCACGGCCATGGTTCAGGTGATCCGGGGAGAGAAGTCGGCACAGGAGGCCCTGGACGAGGCCGTCCGCGACATCCACGCCACCATCGACCGCGACCGAAAGGCCAAGGGGCTGCCCCCGGTGGTTCGGGGGCGCTAAGTCTTGCGCGATAACAGGTTACAGCATGGGAAAAAGGGTTCAGGGGCCAGGGGTCGGGGTTGCGGGGAATGGGTGAATCGCCGCAGTCCTGCTCCCCTTGACGCACGGGGCCTCTTTCCCGATACTGCATGGCTCGTTTGACCCGCAAAAGAACAGCTCCGCGGCCCGCCACGGGCCCCGGACCGGGAGAGGTTTGCCGTGTACGCGATCATTGAGGACGGTGCCCATCAGTACAAGGTGCAGGAAGGCGACACCCTGGAGGTTCATCTCCACGAGCTCACCGAGGGCCAGAACACGCTGGAGTTCGGGAACGTCCTGCTGATCAGCGACGGGCAAAACACCAGGATCGGCCAGCCGTACATCCCGGGAGCCAAGGTTACCGCCTCCATCGCCGGCGAGGTCAAGGGCGAGAAGATCGACATCGTCAAATTCCGCCGGCGCAAGAACTACCGCCGCAAGACCGGCCACCG
>CAZBFW010000262.1:0-6104 GCA_964491135.1 uncultured Phycisphaeraceae bacterium
TCACGGGGCTTTCCCGCCGCAGGCGGGCTTCAGGCCAGTCCTTTGAGGACTGGTTCGCGGGCGAAGATCATCATATCTTCATCAACGACAGAGGGAGCCCGTTTCAACGGGCTTCTCTATTCTCACTATCCGCCGCGGCCTGGACAGAACGGTGGAAGCCCGTTGAAACGGGCTCCGATTCGGAGAGGGGAAGAAAATGCCTGCCCCCGCCAACCAGCCCTACAAGGGCTGGCCTAGTGGCCCGCCTGCGGCGGGAAAGGCCGCTGAAGCGGCCTGTGGGTGGACCCGCTTCAGCAGCCACTTCGTCACGTCGTACCACTTGACCAGCAGAACGGGCGGTTCGTTGCGGGAATCTCCGCTGATGCGGCGCGTACGCACGGCTCAAAAAAAACGGCGCGCCGCCTGCCCCTAGCCATGCGATGCGACGTACGTCGCTCTTGGACGCTTCGCGTCCGTCGCGTGTCAAGGGTCCGGCAGCGAAAGATGAAGAGGAAAAGGGCAAAAGGGAAAAGAGCTATCTTCCCAGCCCCCTTCGCCTGGCCAGCACTATCCCGCCCAACGCCAGCAGCGCCAGGGAAGCGGGCTCAGGAACCTCGGAGACACGGAACCCGAGGTCGATGTCCTCGGCCGACGGGCCGTCGTAGTTGCGAAACGACGCGCGCAGGTAGCCGCTGTCGATGATGAACGACCCGCCCCGCAAACCGCGATACGAATCGAAAAGCACGGCTTCATTCCACTCCCACACGTTCCCGCCCTGGTCGAACGTGCCGTAGGGGCTGTCGCTGTTCTCGAACTCTCCGACCTCGGTCCGGTAGTACGGGCTGCCGATGGTATAGCCGCTCTGGTAGAAGTTGGCGTTGTTCCTCGGATCGGGCTCGATCAGATCGTTGCTTGGCACGCTATCGCTGCTGGTGGGGTAGCCGAAGTAGTTGCCGGTCGCGCCGTCGTTCTTGTGATATGCCGCCTTGTACCACTCGTCCTCGCTGGTCACCGCCCAGTTCCAGCCGGCGTTACGCTGGATTCCACGCCCGTCCTGACCGTTGTAGCCGTCGAGCGTGTACGCCCCCGTTTCCGTCGTCCCCGGTCCCTGGGCACCGCTCGGCTGGCCGTTGTGCAGCCAGTTCGCGAACCGGCACGAGTCCCAGTAGCTCACGTGGTTCACCGGGCGGTTCGCCCAGTCTGACGCCACGCGATACTGGTAAGGGTCGCCGACGGTCCCGCTGCCCGCGTAACGTTCGATCTTGCAGCCGTAGCTGTCCGACCACATGTTCGTGTTGTACAACCCATAGGTGTCAACGCCGGCCACTTTGTTCAGGAACGCCGTGTACTGACCCGCCGTCACCTCGTACTTGCCGATGTTGTACACGTAGTCCACCGCGCCGCAGATACGATCCGGGCCATAACCACCCGCGCCCGCGCCTGATAGCTCCCCGGCGTTGCCCGGATTCCCCACCGGCACCGTATCGATCACGATGTTCGCCGACGCCGCCGTACCCGCCAGAAGAGCAACCAACACAAAGACCAGTACGCGTGAAACCAAAGCGTCCACAATTCTCCCTCCTCGTTGATGTGCCCTGCGAGATGCTCTCTCACCCGCCAGGACGATCCCCTGAAAGGCTCGCCCGATGCCGTATCCTCGCGTCGCAGTCCGCATAATACCCGTTCAGCCGCCCTGGAATCAAATCCTAACTCCGAGCACGTGCGTCCTTCTGCTTTGGCGGTCTTGGACGCCGGCCGAGTGGTCAGAGGCCCCGCCCAAAAGGCCGACCATCCCGCGTAACCGCCAGCGGTCCGACCCCGGATCACGCGTATGCCGCACGAAATGCGTTCCCAGGTTCCTATGTTATAGGACCTTACGATGGCGAGCTTGCCGAGTTACACCCATTCCGTTTCCACGCGCTGATGTCGGTGGCTTCGCAAATCGCCTTTCTGAACTGCCGATAACTCATAAATGGTGCCCACCGTCCTGGACAGACCGGCAGCATATGCCCGGCCCGCGGAAGAACCGCGCAGAGCCTGTGAGGTCTGCGCCATCGAGCCGGCCGGCCACGCAGACTGGGACGCGTACGTGCAGGCCCATCCGGGCGGGACTCTCTTCCACATGTCGTCCTGGATGGAGGCGGTCCGGGCGGCGTTCGGCCATCAGACGCTTTACCTGTGCGCCCGCCGCGGAACGCGGTGCTGCGGTGTTTTGCCGCTGTGCTGCGTGCGCAGCCGGTTGGGCGGCACGATGCTGGTGAGCGTTCCGTACGCCGTGTACGGAGGCCCGCTGGTGGATGACGCCGACGCCGCACAAGCGCTGCTGGATGCCGCTCGCGACTGGATGGCGCGCCTCCAGGCAGACTGGCTGGACCTGCGTACCGTGTCGGCCGTTCATGCGGACCTACCCGTCGACACGCGTTACGTCACGTTTCGGCGGGAACTTCCGGAGAAGCCCGACGACGTGCTCGGCTGGCTGCCGCGCAAGGCTCGCGCCGCCGCCCGAAACGCCCGCGACAAGCACCGCCTGACCGCAGAGTTCGCTGACTCCCACCTGCGGGACGTGTGGAACCTGTACTGCCGCAGCATGAGGCGGCTGGCATCACTGAACTACCCCTACCGCTTCTTCGAGGAACTCATCGAGCGGACGCCCGGGCGGCACCTCGTCTCGCTGATCTATCACGAAGGCGCCCCCGTGGCCGGCCTTGTGACGTTCCTGCATCGGGGCACCGCCCTGCCGTACTTTGTGGGCGCCGACGATCGGCGAAGCGTTCCGGGGCTGTACAACTTCATCTACCTGACGGCCATGGAGCGAGCGGTCGAGCTCGGCTGCCGCGTGTTCGACTTCGGCCGGTCGAGGCATGACAACACCGGTTGCGTGGATTTCAAGCGTTTCCAGGGCTTTGAGCCCACCGTGATGGAATACCAGCGACTGGCGGCCCCGGGCCGACGCGCCCCGGACCTGACCCCGACGAATCCGCGTTTTCATCTGGCCCGCCGCATCTGGCCGAGGCTGCCGCTGGCCCTCACTCGCCCGTTGGGGGCGTGGGTTTCCCGGCACGTGCCGGGATGACGACCATGAACGTGCTGTACCTTGTCCATCGTCTGCCCTACCCGCCGAACAAGGGCGACAAGCTACGCTCGTTCCACCAGTTGGACCACCTGCGGCGCCAACACCGGGTGTGGTGCGGCTGCTTCGTGGACGATCCGGCGGACCTGGAGCATGTGGATGCGGTTCGTGCGATGTGTGCGGACGTGGCGGCCATACGGTTGTTCCGGGCCGTCTCGACTCCGCGCGGTCTCTGGAGTCTCGCCCGCGGAGGCACGTTCACAGAGGGGTATTACCAGCACCTGGAGATGGTGCGGACCCTGCAACACTGGAGTCGCCGGCTGGCGTTTGACGCAGTGCTGGTGTTCTCGTCGGGCATGGCCCCCTACGCGCAGTGCGTGAACGCCCCGCGGAAGGTGTTGGACTTCTGTGACCTGGACTCGCGCAAGTGGACCGCCTACGCCCGGCAGGCGTCCGGGGCCAGGGCCCGCCTGTACGACATCGAAGGCCGCCGGCTGGCCACGCGCGAACTGCAGTGGCTCAACGAATTTGACGCGGCGGCTGTCATCACGGATGCAGAGGCAGCGGACCTGGGCGTCTCCGCCCTCCGACAGCGCGTATTCACGATCTCCAACGGCGTGGCGATCCCGGAGCTTCCTGAATCGCAATGGGTCCCGCCGACACCGGTGACCGGATTCGTCGGCTGCATGGATTACCCGCCGAACATCGATGCAGTCGTCTGGTTTGTCCGCGAAATCTGGCCTTTGATTCGCCGGCGCGTCCCCGATGCGTCGTTTGAGATCGTTGGACGGCACCCGACGCGGGCCGTTCGGGCCCTGGCCGATGCGCCAGGCGTACACGTCGTCGGTGAGGTGGAGGACGTGTTCTCGTTTGTCCGCAGATTTCGGGTGAGTGTCTCTCCCATCCGCATCGCCCGCGGCCTGCAGAACAAGGTGCTGGAGGCCATGGCGGCCGCCCGCCCGGTCGTGCTCACGTCTGCGGCGGCAACCGGCTTATCGGCGAAGGACGGGGTCCATTACCTGATTGCGGACGCCCCGGACGCGTTCGCCGAGCAGGTCGTCTCACTCCTGGCCGATCCGGACCGGTGCTTCCGGCTTGGCGCGGCCGCCCGGCGGTTCGTCGCGGCGAACCATTGCTGGGAGCGGGAGATGTCGCGTCTGGAATCACTCCTTGTTGCGTCGGTGCGCTCGTCGACGCGAGATTGACATTCGCGGATAATGCGTCTCGAGAAGCACGCATGGACGAACGGGCCCATGCAAGGGGGTGTTCGGCCGTGAACGCGTTCCACATCGGCGACGGACGTACGCAAGTCACTTTCTCCTGGCAGATGCACGGGGCGGACCTCCTTCTGCACATCGGCGGCGGTGCGGATCACATCGGTGCGGCGGCGCTGGCCGCCCCAACCGCATCGGTTCAGGCCGCGGGTGTCCCGCCGCATCGCGAGGAGGAGATTGTCCGAGCCGTGGCTGAAAGGCTGGCAGAACAACTGCGTGTCACCGTTTGCGTGACAGCGGGGATCCACGTCGACCAAATCACGCCACAGGAAATTCAAACGATCCGCGCGGCATGTGACGCCGGCGCGGACCGCCTGGTTCAGATGCTCCGAGAGACGAGCGAGTGCCCCGGCGGCTGACGAATGCTCAGCCGCCGCAGCAACTCTTGGCCCTGGGACCCGGGCTGCAGTCGGCCGGCGGCGTGGCGCAGACCTTCTTCGGCTGGTTCCACGGCGCCCGGCTCAACAGGTTCACCAGGGGGCAGAAACCGGTGGTGCCGGCCATCAACAGCCCGCATCCCCCGATGAAAGTCAGGACGATGAACGGCGTGTAGAACAGCGACCCGATCGCGCCGGCCAGAATCATGGGCCCGACGATCAACTGCATCTGCTGCTGGATGGAGAACCGGCGCCGGCCGCGAACCACGGGCACGCCCGCCCGTGAGCAGGCGAGCGTTCCGCCCTCCACCATGGTCAGGTCCGCAAAGCCGGCCACCTGCAACTGCCGGACGGCGTTTTCCGAGCGGGGTCCCTGGTGGCAAATCAAGACCAGGGGTTGTTTTGCGTCCCATTCCGCGGCGCGGTCCAGAAGCTGCATCAGCGGCACGTTTTCCGCGCCGCGCACGTGGACCACTTCGTACTCGTCCGGGTTCCGCACGTCGATGAGTCGAGGCGCTCCGTCACCCTCGATGCGCTTTCCCAGTTCGTCCGGGCTGATTCGTTTCATCGCGGTTATCACTGCGCTTGTCTCCTTCATGAGCTTTCGTCTCGTTTCCTGCCCGTCGCCCCCGCCGCCGGCCTGGCGTGCTTGCGGATGCACTCCAGCAGGGCCAGGGCGTGCGGGTTCACCACCGCGTAGTGCGTGGTCCGTCCGTCTCGCACACGGGCCAGCACGCCGTGGGCGTGCATCAGGTTCAGATGCTGGCTGCACGCCGCCGGGGCCATGCCGACGGCCTTTGCCAGCGCACCAACCGTAAGGTTCTGTCCCGCCAGCACTTCCAGCATTCGGAGGCGCCGCGGATGCGCCAGCACCCGCAGCACGTCCGCCGCCTGTTCCAGCGTCTCGGCAGGGATTCGTTTCTCCCGGGTTGCGGCCATCATTATGTTTATATATCCTAATCTCTTGATATGTCAAGCTGTCGCGGGCGGATTTTCCTCCGGGCCGGCACGCGGGCGAACGAGCCGTTTGGACCGGCGCGGGTGACATCGGTACCATGGGTCGGGCGGACGTCTTCCGGGAAGACCCCGCGGACGCCTGCGACTTTCCGGGATTCCGACAATGGCTGACACCACCGACGACCTGCGGCTGCTGATCCGCTCTCGCCATCCACTGATCACGATCGAAACGGAAGAGGAGCGCCGGGCGCTGGACCGCGTGCTGCAGGTCGTCCGGTCGTTGGCCATGCACGCGTACGTCTGGAACGTGGTGGAAGGTCTGCGGAACACGCCGCCCGCCTCCCGGGAGATCATCGGCGGGACCCTCAAGCCGGCGGACGCCCTGTCCTGGGTGCTGTCGCGGACCTGGCCGGCGGTCTTCATTGCGAAGGAGCTTTGCACGCACCT
>CAZBFW010000263.1:0-6092 GCA_964491135.1 uncultured Phycisphaeraceae bacterium
GTTCGGCCGGCGATCGGCCGCTGGCAGTACCTGCGGTTTCACGCGGAGTCTGCGGACGTGGAGGAGATTCCCGTATCGGAGTTTCTCGCGTTCAAGGAGCGGCGGGTCCGCGGCGCGGCGTCGGACGACTGGCCGCTGGAGATTGATCTGACGCCGTTCAACCGCGGGTTTCCCCGGCTGCGCGAGTCTCGATCCGTGGGGCAGGGGGTGCAGTTTCTCAATCGCCGGCTCTCCAGCGAGATGTTTCAGAACCTGGACTCGGGCGACCAGACGCTGCTGGAGTTTCTGCGCGTGCATCACGTGCGGGGCATGCAGCTCATGCTGAACCGGCGGGTGCGGGACGTGACGGAGTTGCGGCGGGCCGTGCGCAAGGCGGAGGAGTTCCTGGCGGCCCGGCCCCAGGACGCCTGCTGGGACGACGTCAGCGAGCGCATGGCCGGGCTGGGTTTCGAGCCGGGCTGGGGAAAGACGGTCGCCCGCATGCGTGACACGCTGCGGCTGCTGTCGGACATTCTGGAGGCGCCGTCGCCGGAGGTGTTCGAGGAGTTCATTTCTCGAATCCCGATGATCTTCAGCATCGTGATCCTCTCGCCGCACGGATACTTCGGCCAGGCCAACGTGCTGGGCAAGCCGGACACGGGCGGGCAGGTGGTGTACATCCTCGACCAGGTCCGGGCCCTGGAGAAGGAGATGCACCACCGGATGGAGGAGCAGGGCATTGAGGTCGAGCCGCGCATCCTGGTGGTGACCCGGCTGATTCCCGAGGCCGGCAACACCACCTGCAATCAGCGGCTCGAGCACATCACCGGGACCACCCATGCCCGGATCCTCCGCGTGCCGTTCCGCGATCGCGCCGGGGAAATCGTGCCGCATTGGATCAGCCGCTTCGAGATCTGGCCTTACCTGGAGCAGTTTGCCCTGGAAGCGGAGAAGGAAGTGCTGGCGGAACTGGGCGGCCGGCCCGCGCTGCTGATCGGCAACTACTCCGATGGCAACCTGGTGGCCTCGCTCATGTCGCGCCGCATGCAGGTCACCCAGTGCAACATCGCGCACGCCCTGGAGAAGACGAAATACCTCTACTCGGACCTCTACTGGCGGGAGAACGACGGCCGGTACCACTTCTCGTGCCAGTTCACGGCCGACCTGATCGCCATGAACACGGCGGACTTCATCATCACCAGCACGTACCAGGAGATCGCCGGCACGCCGGACAGCGTGGGCCAGTACGAGAGCTACTCGTCCTTCACCATGCCGGGTCTGTACCGGGTGGTGAACGGCGTCGACGTGTACGATCCCAAGTTCAACGTGGTCTCGCCGGGCGCGGACCCGGACATCTATTTCCCCTACACGCAGAAGAAGCGGCGGACCAAGCGGATGCGCAGCGAGGCGGAGGCGGTGATCTTCGGCGACGGCAACGGCTCGCCCACGCGGAGCTGCTTCGAGGATCCAAGCAAGCCCATCGTGTTCACCATGGCTCGGCTGGATCGGATCAAGAACATCAACGGCCTGGTGGACTGGTACGGCCGGTGCCCGCGGCTGCGGGAACGGGCCAACCTGCTGATCGTCGGCGGGCACATCGACCCGAACCTCTCGCTGGACAACGAGGAGCGCGACCAGATCCTGACCCTGCACCGACTCATCGACGAGCATCGGCTGGAAGGGCAGATTCGCTGGGTGGGGTTCCAGTCCAATCGGCGACTGGTGGGCGCGCTCTACCGCCGTGTGGCGGACACCCGCGGTGTGTTTGTCCAGCCGGCGCTGTTCGAGGCGTTCGGCCTGAGCGTGATCGAGGCCATGACCTCCGGGCTGCCGACATTTGCGACGCGGTACGGCGGGCCGCTCGAGATCATCGATGACGGAGTATCCGGGTTCCACATGGACCCGAACCACGGCGACCAGGCGGCCCAGAAGATCGCGGACTTCCTGGATCGGGCCGCCGCGGACCCCAAGGAATGGGAACGAATCTCCAACGGAGCGATGAAGCGGATTGAAACCCGCTACACGTGGCAGCTCTACGGGCAACGGATGATGACGCTCGCCCGCATCTACGGCTTCTGGAAGTACGTGACAAACCTGGAGCGACAGGAGACGCGCCGGTACCTGGAAATGCTCTACGCGCTGCAGTTCCGTGGCCTGGCCGACGGCGTGCCGCACTGAGGCAGGCGGACGATCCGCCTACTGCCGGACGCCGGAAGGAGAAACCGTGCCGTCCGGGGCCGGCAAAGCGATGCGGACGGCCGCGTGTGCAAGCCGCACCTCGCCGGCCGCCACGCGAGCGGCGAGCCGAACACACTCCTCATACAGAGCATCGAGTATCTCGGCCTCCAAGACGGTACGGACCTGTTCACCCTGCACGCAGATCACACCCTTGCCCTTCCCGGCAAACACCGCCACGTCGGCGCCTTCGGCCTCGCCCGGGCCGTTCACCACGCAGCCCATGACGGCCACCTTCAACGGCGTGCGGATGCCCGCCAGCTTGCGGCGCACGTCCTGCACCAGCTTCAGCAGATCCACCTCGATCCGGCCGCAAGTGGGGCAGGCGATCAGCTCCGGTTCAGTGCGGCGGCGCAGGCCCAGGCAGCAGAGCAGTTCCTTGGCGTCGTCCACCTCGTAGACGGGGTCGGCGGCGTAGGAGATGCGCACCGTGTCGCCGATCCCTTCGGCCAGCAGTGTGCCCAGGGCCGCGATGGATCGGATGCGCCCGGTCTCCGGGGGGCCGGCATGCGTCACGCCCAGATGGAGCGGGTAGTCGAACCGCTCGCTGGCTGCCCGGTACGCGTCGATCACGATGGTGGGGTCGATGCTCTTGGCCGCCAGCACCACGTCGTGAAAGTCGTTTTCGCGGAAGATGTCGAGGTACGATTCCAGCGTGTCGATCATCAGCTGGATCAGCCGGCCGTGCGGGTCCTCCGCAAGGGCCGCCTTCTGCGATGATCGCCGCTGTTTGTCCGCCCGCTCAACCACGCTGCCCTCGTTCACGCCGACCCGGATGGGTACGCCCCGTTCCTTGCAGGCCGCGATCACCTCGTCCACCTGCTTGCGATCCTTGATGTTCCCCGGGTTCAGCCGGATCTTGTGTGCGCCCGCCTCGATCGCCTCCAGGGCCCGGCGATAGTGGAAATGCACATCCGCGATGATGGGCACCGGCGAGTCGGCCAGAATGCTCCTCAGCGCGGCGGTGTCCTCCTTCTGGGGGACGGCGACTCGAACCAGGTCGGCCCCGGCCGCCGCCAGGGCGCGGATCTGCGCGAGGGTGGCCGGGATGTCGTGGGTGTGCGTGCTGGTCATGGACTGGATGGCGACAGGGTGGCCGCTTCCGAGGCAGACGTTCCCCACACGAACAATCCGGGTGATACGTCGGGTGATCATTGCCCCCCTCAGTTGGTTGCGGCAGTGCGACAAAAGGGCAGTCGGGGGATGCTAGAACACCCCCGCGCGGGTGTCAAACAAATGCCACCGGGGCTTGACGATCGGGTGGTCCGGTGGTTCACTACGCCGACTCGGTACGGGGGTACGGGGCATTGCATCGGCGATGGCGTGGGCCAAGCCTATTCTGAGTTTCGAACGCGGTCACGGCCAGCATAGTACCCGACCCCCGGGGTGAGTGTTTCAGTCACGCTTTAGGAGGATGATCTACATGCGCGGAACGTACAGAACATGGATGTGTGCAGCCATGTTGGTGGCAGCGCTGGCGACGCTGGTTGGCTGTGGGGGCAAGGAGCGGGCGGTCGTGACCCTTCAGTACACGCTGAACGCCTCCAAGGGGCTGCCTGCGGGATTGGAGTCGGTGGACATCGCGCCGGCTGAACTGGGACCGGCCACCGACGAGAAATGGTCGGATATGACGGCTGACCTGCTGCAATCTCTGATTGAGCAATCGAAGGAGAAGTATGGCGTCCAGTTGCGGGTGGCGGCTCGCGAAGAGACCAAAAAGGTGATGCAGGAGGCGGACCTGAACGCGGCCGGTCTGACGCAGGCTGTCGCCAGCGGAGCCCCGCCGAAGCTCATGGGCATCCAGGCGGTCATCACGAGCAAGGTGAACATCAAGGAAGAGGTGGCCACAGGCAAGAAGACCTCGATGTCCGGCGTGGGGGCGTTTGCCCACGGCTGGCGCTATGGCGGTGGCGGTGGCGGCAGCATGGACACCCGGGAAGTGGACAAGGTGAAGAAGAACGTGGAGGCCCAGGCCACGTTCCAGTTGGTGGACATCAAGACGGGTGAGACGTGGGCCCTGCACGGGGACAAGCTGACCTCGACGGAGGAGACGGACCCGAGCTTTTTCTTCGGCAGCGGCGAAGGCGAAGCGGGGCTGACGCCGACGGACCGGATCACGGGCACGCTGATCGAGCGGGTGGCCCGGGAGTTCATCGCGATGCTCATGCCGTGCCAGGTGACGACGGAGGTCGAGGTGGAGTCCAGCAAGAACAAGGCGTGCGCCCACGGCGTGGCCCTGATGCGGGCGGACGAATACGCCGACGCGCTGTCGAGTTTCAAGGCGGCGATCGCTGAGGACGCGGCGGACCACAAGGCACTCTTCGCGGCCGGCGTGGCCTGTGAGGCGATGGGGCAGTACGAGGAGGCATTGAGTTACTACAAGAAGGCGGTCGTGTTGGCGGATGAACCCCAGTACATTGCGGCGAAGAAACGGCTGGACGCCAACATGGCTCGGATTCGCAAGCAAGGCTAACCGCGGCGGGGCTGCGGTGTCATACGGGTAACGGCCGAGGAAGCCGGCGGGGCGTATCTCCCCCAAAACCTGCCGTTGCCCTCGATGCAGGTGAACACAAACCAAATGCACAGGAGGAGTTTCGCATGGTACGCATGTTGAGAAGTGCGTTGCTGCTGGGCATCGCCGTCGGCCTGGCCTTGCCGCTGACGGCGCAGGCACAGGCGGTTTCGGACGCGCAAAACAAGCTGCTGGCCAAGCGGGCGGCGGAGGCGGACGCCTATCGCAAGCTGGCCGAGACCATCCAGGGGCTGCACATCACGTCGGACACATTGGTGCGGGACTTCGTGACGGAGAGTGACGTGATCCGGGCGGAGCTGGACACGTTCATCCGCGGCACTCGGTTCGGCACGCCGCGCTGGTACGACGACCTGTCCTGCGAGGTCGACGCGGAGATCACCGTGGCGACCCTGATCACGCACCTGAAGGAGTTGCATACGCGTCACTACCACGGTGACCGCATCAAGGGCACGGACTTCGAGCAGATCAAGCAGGAGATCAAGAAGGACGTGATCAAGGTGACGGGCACGGGGGCGCCGCGGCCGGACGTTCCGCCGCTGTCGGATGAGTTGGCCCAGGGCCTGGAGGTGGTGGACACGGCTACCCTGCCCACGCCGCCGCTGCCGCCGCTGTGGAAAGAGATCGGACCGCAGGGTCGCCTGATGGCCAAGCGGGCGGCTGAGCTGGACGCCATGCGCAAGCTGCTGGAGCGGATCAAGGGCCTGCGGATCACCGCGGACACACAGGTGCGGGACTTCGTGACGGAGTGGGACGTGGTCAGCACGCAGGCGGCGGGGTACCTGAAGGGCGCCAGCCAGTCTCGGCCGGAGTACTACCACAGCGATGAGCCCATCGTGGAGGTGACCTACTCGATTCCGGTGGAGCAGGTGATTACCACGATCAAGGAGATTCACACGCGGCACTACCAGGGCGACCGCGTGACCGGCACGGACATCGTGAACGTGAAGCAGCACATCAAGGGTGACACCTTTGAGGCGACCGGCATGGGCGTGGCGCCGCCCCAGTACATCAAGGTGGTGGAGAAGGAGCAGGCCATTTCGTATCCGGACTGGACCACGAGCAAGATCACGGCGGTGGGCGAAGGGACGGACCCGGAATTTGACAGCGCCCTGGGCAAGCTGAAGGCGGCCCGGGCCGCGGAGCTGGACGCAAAGCGCCGGCTGGTGGAGCAGGTGCACGGAATGCGGATTTCGTCCGACACACTGGTCAAGGACTTCGTGACCGAGTACGACGAGGTCAGCGCCCAGGTCAACACCGTGCTGGCCGGCTCCATGGTGGACAAGACCGAGTTCGGCGACGGCGTGTGCCGGGTGACCGTGAGCATTCCGGGCATGGAAGTGTGGCG
>CAZBFW010000264.1:0-6087 GCA_964491135.1 uncultured Phycisphaeraceae bacterium
CCGCCCTGGACCGGGCCCCGGTGTACACGGTGGTGATGCTGCTGAGCCCTCAGAATGACCCGGACGCCCACCTGGCTGCGATGGGCCGCATCTTCAGCCATCTGCAGGACGACAAATTCCGCCGCTTTCTCCGCCAGGCTGACACGCGGGAGAAAATCGAAGAGCTGATCGTCGAGGCCGACGCGGACGAGACCGGGACGGAATAGCCTGGCAGAGCGTTCGTGGGTTATGAGGCAGAGGTTCCCTTGAGGTCTACCCTGGTGTGCGAGTCTCAACAGGTTGCGGTTCGTGAAGTGGTCATCACCAACACGCACGGACTGCACCTGCGCCCGGTCATGAAGTTCGTGGACATCGCGAACCAGTACACCTCGGAAATCCGGGTCGACAAAGGCGAGGGGTCCGAACCAGTCGACGGCAAGAGTCCGATGGCCATGATGGTGCTGGAGGCGCCCAAAGGCACGCGCCTGCGCATCCACGCTGCCGGAGTGGACGCCCACGAGACGGTGGAGGCGCTGATCCGGCTCGTGGAAAGCAAGTTCGACGAGGAGTAACCTCCGGCCATCCCGGCGCCGACGGGCCCCGGCGGGCGAGAGCCCACTCCCTTCCGCCCGCCACGGCCCGGTCGTTCGGCCGGACTCCACTGGAAGCACGGACGTTTCACGAAGCGTGGGTCATGGAAATCATCCAGGGAATTTCGGTCGCGCCCGGCATCGCCATCGCACCGGCGGTGGTGCTGGATGCGGAGGAATACCGGATTCCCCACCGTCACGTGCAGCCCGGCCAGGTGGAATCGGAGCTGCATCGGCTTTCGCGGGCGCTGGAATCCTCCATCGCGGAACTCAACGAGCAGAAGACCGCCCTGGCCGCCCAACTGGGACACGACGCCGCCGACGTGTTCAACTGGCATATCGGCGTGCTGCGGGACGCGTCCGTGCGCCGGTCCATTGAGCAGTTGGTGCGGGCCAAGCAGCACAGCGCCGCCTACGCAGCCAGTTTCGTCATGCGGAGCCACCAGCGGCGGTTCATGCAGATGAGCGACCCGCTCCTGGCGGAGCGCATCCGCGACGTGCGTGACATCGAGCGGCGCCTCGTTCGGCACATCCTGGGCGAATCCCGAGAGGACCTGGCGCATCTCAGTCGGGAGGTTGTCCTCGTCGCCCATGATCTCTCCGCCTCTCAGACGGCCCAGATCAGCGGCACGCGGGCGGTCGGCGTCGTGCTGGATGCCGGCGGGTCCACCTCGCACACGGCCATTCTGCTGCGGTCGCTGGGGCGGCCATCGGTCATCGGTGTGAAAGACGTCTCGACCCGGGTCAGCGGCGGCGACCTGATGATCGTCGACGGAACGCACCAGATCGTCATCATCAACCCGGATGAGGCCACCCTGGCTCACTATCGGGCGGAGAAGCAGGCGTACGGCCGACTGGTCGTGGAGTTGCAGAGCCTGCGGGAACTCGAGCCGGTCACCAAGGACGCCGTCCGCATCCGGCTCAACGCCAACATCGAGTTCCCCGGGGAGGCCAAGACGACGCAGGACTATGGGGCGGACGGAGTCGGGCTGTATCGAACGGAGTTCCTCTTCCTGCGCGGCGAGGGGGAACCGACGGAGCAGGAGCAGTGCCGGGCGTACGTGGCGGCCCTGGAGGGGGCAGGCGGGCGTCCGGTGACCATTCGGACCTTCGACCTGGGGGCGGACAAATACACGCAGGAAAAGCACTACGAGCAGGAGCGCAACCCCATGCTGGGCCTGCGTTCGATCCGGTACAGCCTCCAGAACCTGGACATGTTCAAGACGCAACTGCGGGCGATTCTGCGGGCCTCGGTGCACGGCCCTGTTCGGCTGATGTTCCCCCTGATTATCAGCCTGATGGAGTTTCGACAGGCCAAGATGACCCTGCACGACGCCATGGAGGACCTGGAGGACGAGGGGGTGCCTTTTGACCGGGATATGCCCGTGGGGATCATGATGGAGACCCCGGCGGCGGCCCTGCTCTGCAAGGAACTGGCCCGCGAGGTCGGATTTATGAGCGTGGGCACGAACGACATGATCCAGTACATGCTTGCGGTGGACCGCGGAAACGAGCGGGTCTCCCGGTTCTTCACACCCAGTCATCCGGCCGTTCTGCGGGTTCTGCGGGACGTAATCCGCACTTGTCAGCGACAGGGGGTTGGCTGTAGTCTATGTGGAGAGATGGCGGGGGAGCCCCTGTACACACTGCTGTTGCTGGGGCTGGGGCTGCGTGACTTCTCGATGGCGCCGCGGAACATCCCGGAGATCAAGAAGCTCGTGCGGCTGGTGACGATCCCGCAGGCGGAACGGGTGGCCCGCAAGGCTCTCACGTTCGAGACCGAGCGACAGGTGACGAATTACCTGCGCGACGCAACCAAGAAAGTGCTGCCCGGCGATCCGATCTACTGACGTGGACGGGCCGGCCCGGGCAAGAAAGCTGATTGAAAACCGTTGCGGATCGGTTCGTGCCGGTCCGGCAGGTGTGGTATAAAGCGAGATTTCTCAGGCTCATTGGCCCAAAACGGAGTGCCTCAGACCAGCATCGCACGGCGCTACGCCGTGGATTTCGCCGTGGATGGCGACATCAAGTACCTGTCGCACCAGGACATGGTTCGCATGTTCACCCGGGCTTTGGTCCGGGCGTTGCTTCCGGTGCGATTCACACAGGGCTTTAATCCTCATCCACGCTTGTCCCTGCCGCTGCCGCGGCCCGTCGGGGTCGCGTCGGACGCCGAGTGCCTGGTGCTGGAACTGACCGATGAGCTGCCCGAAGGCGAGCTGGCGAGCCGCCTTCAGGAGCAGATGCCCGCGGGAATCCGAATCCGCGCGGCGCGCCGTCTCCAGCCCACGCAACGATACCTGCCGACCCGCGTGCAGTACCGGGTCCAAATCGAGAGATCAGACGTGTCCGGCCTGTGCCGGAACGTCCGGGACCTGCTGGCAACCGAGTCCGTTGTGATCAACAGAAGAACCGGAGAATCGTCTCCGTCCCGGCGTGTGGACATCCGGCCGTTCATCGATCGGATCGACATCGCGGATGAGAACCTGGTCATGGTGCTGCACGTGACCCCACGCGGTTCCGTCCGACCGGCCGAGGTCCTTTCGGCGCTGGGCATGGAAGACGAGGCGATCTTGAATCGAGTTCGCCGAATAGAGGTCCAATGGCAGTAGAATCATCGGCGGAGCAGGCTCCGCAGGAAACCAAGACCAGACAGAGCGGACGCCGTCGTCGCAAGAAGATACACGCCGGCGGCGGCAGCGAGCCGGCGGATACGTCCGCCGTCCAGGCTGAACCCGATGTTGTGGGTTCCGATCGCGCCGAGGCAAACGGACCGGGCGGCGGCGCCGCTGCGCCCGGGAAAGCCAGGCGAACGACCCGGCGCAGGAAGAAGGCCAAGAGCCCACACGCGGGCGAGCCGGCAAGCCTCTCCGACGAGCCTGCCGCATCGGCCAAAGAGCCGCCGGCGGGGCCCGCCGCCGCCCGAGAGACGAAAGCGGAACCGGCACCCACGACCGCGCGCAAGACGAAACGAGGCGGCCGACGAAAGAAGAAGGCGGCAGGCCCGGGACCTGCGGGGGATACGGATCACGCCGCGTCGCCCGCCGACTCGCAAGCCCCGCCCACAGCCGTACCCTCGATGCCCAGGCTGCACGAGCCGGTGCGGTCCGTCCCCGTGGAACCAACCCGGGGTCCGGCACGCCCGACCGCATCCGTCGGGATCGCAAAACCGAGCGACCTGAGCGATTTTGGAGCCGGTATCCTCGAGCCGGCGCCGGCGGACGAACCGCCCGCCTCACGCGGGTCGGAGACGTCCCCTGCGCGGGTGGAGACCCCGTCTCAGAAACGGCGAAGGCGGCGGCAGCGGGCTTTGGCGGCGCGAGCCGCAGCGTTGGGCAATCAAAAGGGCGAGTCTGTCGGCACCCGGCCACCGGAACGGGCGCAGGCAGCTCCCCCTCCGCCGGCCGAGGTGCCGGCGCAGCCTTCGGGCGCCGAGCGGACCGCTGCGGTGCCCGCCGTGTTGCAGCCCGCCCCGGTCTCCTCAAGCGCCTCCGGGGACGGCGCGGAGCGATCCCGATCCCGACGACGACGAAAGAAGCGACGCCCGGGCGGGTCGGCCCAGCCGGAGGCAGAGCCGTCGGCGCAGGTCGTTACGGACGACGTTCAGCCGACCCCGGACGACGAGGGCGCATCGTTTGCTGCTGAAATCCGCATCTGGAAGGAGCCCACGGGCAAGTCCGCGGGCAAGCCGCCGGGACGGGAGATGGTGATCAACGTCACGGGCGACGATGAATGCCGGGTGGCCATCCTGACCGGCGGGCGTCTGGAAGAGCTGTTCATCGAGCGGCAGAGCGCCCAATCTCACGTGGGCAACATCTACAAGGGGCGCATCACCAACGTCGAACCGAGCATCCAGGCGGCGTTTGTGGACTTCGGATTCCCGAAGAACGGCTTCCTGCACGTGTCGGACGTGCAGCCGCAGTATTTTCCGAACCGCGGAGGGCAGTCGGAGGCGGTCGGCAAGAAGGTGCCGCGGCGCGACCGCCCGCCCATCCAGCGATGCTTCCGACGGGGCCAGGAGGTGATCGTGCAGATCACCAAGGAGGGCGTGGGCACGAAGGGGCCCACGTTGACCACGTACCTGTCCATTCCGGGACGGTTTCTGGTCATGATGCCCGGAATGGACAAGGTGGGCCTGTCCCGCAAGATCGAGGACGAGGAGGCCCGCCGGAAGATGCGGGAGGTCATGAACCAGCTGACGTTCCCCGACAACATCGGGTTCATCCTGCGGACGGCCGGTCTGGACCAGTCGAAGCGGGAACTGCAGCGTGACCTGAACTACCTGATGCGGCTATGGAAGACGGTGAGCGAGCGGATTCGGACGTTGCCGCCGCCGGCCGAGCTGTACCAGGACTCGGACCTGGTGACACGGACCCTGCGCGACGTGTACACCAGCGACTTCGAGCGGATCGTGGTGGACCACGCGGAGACGGGCCGCAAATCGCTGGAGTTTCTGCAGATCGCCGCCCCGCGAACCGCGAACAACATTGAGCTGTACACCAACACCAAGCCCATCTTCCACGCGTTCGGGATCGAGGAGCAGATCGACCTGATCCATTCGCGGCACGTTCCGCTGCCCTCGGGGGGCACGCTGGTGATCGACAGCACGGAAGCCATGGTGGCCATTGACGTGAACAGCGGAAAGTTCCGCGATCTGGATGACGCGGAAGAGACGGCCTACAAGATCAACATGGAAGCCGCGGAAGAAATCGCCCGGCAGTTGCGGCTGCGTGATCTGGGCGGTCTCATCGTGTGTGACTTCATCGACATGCGGTTCGACCGGCACAAGCGAGCGGTGGAAAAAGTCTTGCGCGACGCCTTGAAGAAGCACAAGGAGCGGGCCCGCATTCTGCGGATGAGCCAGTTCGGCCTGATCGAGATGACGCGCCAGCGGCAGCGGCCGTCCATCCGGCGCGGCATCTACGCGGACTGCCCGCACTGCCGGGGCACCGGGCAGATCAAGACGCCCGAGTCGATGTCGCTGGAAGTCATGCGCATTCTGCAACTGGCCGCGCACAGCCGCGAGGTATTCCGGATCACGCTGACCGCCTCCCCCAAAACGGCGCTCATGGTGCTCAACGAGCGTCGAAACGCGCTGCACCAGTTGCAGCAGGCGTCCGGCAAGACGATCCTCGTGCAGGCCGACCCGAGCTTCTCGCCAGACCAGATTCAGGTCCAGTGCGAGGACAATCGCGGGCGCCCCGTGAACGTTCCCACGTAGGGCCCGGACTCCGCCGCAACCGCTGACGCCGGAGGACGGCCGGACGCGCGACGGGCCGCCCGGCGCATCTCAGCGTCCGGTCCGGATCATGCGCCGCAACGTTCGGAGGTTGACGGCGTCCAAGTCCGCGCCGCGAGCGTCGCGGCCCTTGGGGGTTTCGAGAATCTTCGGCACGCCCGCCCATCGCGGATCATTCATCACGCGTACGAACCCCAAGCGTCCGATTCGCCCGCGGCCGATGTGCGCGTGCCGGTCCACCCGACTGCCGCATTCCCGCTGCGAATCATTGACGTGAAT
>CAZBFW010000265.1:0-6040 GCA_964491135.1 uncultured Phycisphaeraceae bacterium
GCAAGAAGGGCCTGTACCTGGGGTACGTGAACATCCCGGTGGGCATCGGGCTGTTTGTCGGCTCGTGGGTCGCGGGGTACGTCTACGATCACCACGGCGAGAAGGCTTCTCTGGCCCTGAAGTACATGGCCGATCAGCCCGCGCTGGTGGCCCAGGCCGCTCGTGCCACGGAGTGGAGCGATTCGCTGGATCTTCTCCCTGATCTGCTCCAGGTGGACCGCGACGAGGCATTTGACCGCGTCTGCGAGCGAGAGAACCAGTCCCCCGACGCTCTCGCCGACCGGCTGCGGACTGCCTTTCGCTACGACGCCGGGCAGATCACCAACCTGGCCCTCCAGCATCTGGCGACGCATTCGGAGCGCCGGGCAAAGACCTTCCAACAACTGGCCTCGGCGATCGAGGAAAGGGAAAACGCATCCGCGACCGACCGCGCCGACGCCGAAAAGCTCCGCCGCGATGCCGACCTGAAAGACGGATCAGACCCCGTCGGGATCGCCCGCTTCGTGCACCTGCTTCCCAAGGCGGCGGAGGTCAACCGAACCGATGCGCTTGTCCTCGCCCGCGAGGAGCTCGAACGCAGCCGGCCATCTGCAGGAACGCTGGACGACGCGGCCGTGGAGGAGCAACTGTGGGCCCGGTTCGGCGATGATCCGGCCACGTTGAACAATCTCGCCCTGCAGTATCTGGCCCAGGGGACGGCCGCCCTGGAGGCGCCGGTCGCGAAGCTGCTGGCCGAGGCCCAGTCGCTGCCCGTCAAGGCCCGCGTCGAGCTCATCGAGAAGCGGGTGGGCATCGGACGAACCAAATCGTTCGCCGCGCTCAGCCGCGCGTGCGGAGCGGACGACGCCCAGGTCGATGCGGCGCTCTCGAAACAGAACCTGCCGGATGCCGCCCTGTACGTGTACCTGATGGAGAAGCTGCACTACCAGTTCATGGTCTCGGCCACAACGGACTGGCAGAGAAACATCCGTTTGCTCCGAGACCTGATCGAACCGGACCCGCAGGCCGTTGCCGCCGTTCAGCAGGCGTTTGCCGACGAAGGATGGGCGACTCGGGCGTCCGATGCGTTCTTCCGACTCTTCCGGAGCACGTTGCCGGAAGAAGGGTCGGCATCCGGCATTCCGTTCGTCCGCCTGGCCGGCAAGCCCGAGATCATTCGCGCGGCGTTCGCCAACAAGGACTGGTCCCGGTCGCCGGAACAGGCCGCCCGATTGCTGCGGCTGAACCCCTTCGAGGCCCGCGCCCGCGCGGCCGCGGAAATCAACGACGCGGCGAACGCAACCACCCGCATGCTCTGGACCACGTATGACCCCCAGTACCAGGTGTGGATCCCCTTCGCGGCCATCGGCGTAGTGGCCATGATCGCCCTGGCCGTCTTCGGCCAGATGGCCAAACGATGGGCGGACATGAACGCCTGAGCCGCCACAGCCCGGCGGTGTGCACGAGGTGGACTCCCTACGGCGACCACACGTGGATGGTGTTGTCTTCCTGCAGCACGAGTCCCACGTCGGACAGCACGGTTCGGCGGACCCGCTCGAAATCACCCAATTCCAGCACGCCGCCGGCCGCCGCCGGCCGGCCTCCTTCCTTCAGGTCGAAGAAGTATGCTTTGAGTTTCTCGCGATCGGCCCGCCCAGGCCAGTGCACCGCCACCACGTATCGCTCGCCAAGGAACCGGTCCTGAAAGTTCGGGCGATTCACTCCGCTCAACTCCCAGAGCAATCGTCCGTCCAGGCTGTCCACCTCGCACACCTGACGCTCCGACGTGAGGAGCAGCCGCCCGTCCACCAGGTGAGTGCGCGGAGCGTCAAACGCGCCGCGCACCGGTGAAGGGACGGACCAGATCGGCCGGCCGGTGTCCAGGTTCACCTTCTCCAGTGACCCCGATGCCGTGGCGAAATAGAGACCGTCGACGTCCGTGCACACCGTGGCGGGAAGCACAACCCGGTCCGCTCCCCGCTGCCAGAGCAACTGGCCCGATGCCACGTCAAAGGCACAAAGACTCCGTTGCGTCACCAGGATGGCCTTGCCGTCCAGCGACAGAGCGGATGCGACGACGGCCTCATTGACCGGCGGACGAAGCTGCCGGACGCGCTCCCCGGTTCTGGCGTCCAGCACCTCCAGCACCGGCCGGCCGAGATTCGCCACCCGCACGATCACCCACGCCTCGGACACATTCACGTCGCCGACCGCTTCGTCCTCGATCTGCCGGCGCCAGACCACGCGCCCGTCGTGTACGTCCAGGCACACCGTCTGTCCGTCCTCCTGCACGCAGACCAGCCGGTCGTTGCCGTGTCCGAACGCGCGGAACTCCGTGAACTGCTCGTGATCGGTGTTCGGATCCAGCAGGTCGGCCGGGTAGACCCCGAACGTCCAACGCACGGCACCCGCCGCGGCGTCCACCGCCAGCACCTGGTGCCGCGTGCCCGCAACGGCCACGTCGTCCGTGGCCAGCAGAAGCTCCGGCGCCATCCGGCACGGCGCGGGCGTGGGCCAGACGGGTTGATTCCCGGCGCCGAAGGCCTGGATGCCGGATTCCACGAAGACGTAATACTGCCGCCACGACGTCCGTCTCGCATCGGCGAAGCGCGGGGCCAGCAGCGTCACCTCCGACGAAAACGTGCGGGGAGCTTGAGCGATCAACGGCGGACCCAGGGCCGGCCGCGGCGGCTCCAGCGGCCCCCACTGCTCGCGCAGGCGATCGCGGCACGCGGCGAAGTCGCACGGCTCTCCGCCAACATCGAACCGGTACGACGGAAACTGCCGGGCGCCTCGGACCATCCAGCGAAACGCCGATTCCTGTCGACCATCCTTCACGTACGCGTCCGCCAACACGCGGATCACCGCGGGCACGTCCACGGTCATTGCGTAGCGAGCCAGCGCCGCCCGATACGCCTCAGCCGCGCCGGCCGCGTCGCCCCGGCTCGTCAGCAGTCGTCCCTTCTCCACCAGCGACGTTCCGGCGGCTTCCGCATTCGGATACGTTGCGGTCACCCGATCGAGCAGCCCGACCTCACCCGCGCGACGGGCCGCTGCCAAAAGGTTCTGGGCCTGGCGCTCGCACTCGGCATACACGTCCGGACCGTGCCATTCGATCAGCCGCGCAATGTGCCGCCGGGCCAGCTCGCCCGCCGTCTCCGCCGGCCCCGCCTCGGCCGCCGACACGTGCTCACGCAGCGAGCGATCCGAAATCACCTGCTGATAAAGCGCCACGGCCTCCCGGATTCGGCCCGCCGACTCATCCCACGCTGCCCGCGCAAATCGCCGGCGAACGTGCGCATCCACATCGGGTGGAGTCTGGGCGGCGACCGCGAAGAGTCGGCGCAGCACGTCCGGGTTCACCGCCTCGCGATCCTGAAGCCTGGCCGCAAAACGCAGACTGTCCTCGAACAAGCGACGTCGGACGTCCGACCCCATGGGCCCGGCAAACCCTCCGGCCCGACGCACCGCCTCTTCCACCGCCGCCGCACCCTCCTCGTCGCGACCCAGCCGAAACGCAACGTCCGCCAGATCCAACGCGGCGCCGGGATCCTCCGGGCGCGCATGGAACTCCGACTCGTGCCGGGCCCATACGTCCGCCCGCCGCGCGTAGACGCGCACGCCGTCGAACGCGGCCACCACCAGCTGATCCGGCATCGGCAGCAGGTTGCCGCCCCGCCCCTCGTCCCACGCAGTCGTGTCCAACTGACCCGCCGCCAGGTCCACCCGGCACAGGCCGGCACTCGTCGGAATAAGCAGCTCCGTTTCCGTCAGCGCCGCATAGCCTGTAATCTCCGCCTCCGCCGGCCACGGCGCCGTCCACACCAGGGCCGCTTCAGCCAGGTCGTAGCAGAACGCCTTGGCCGCCCCAATCCCGTACAGCCGCGACCCTCGAACACCCACCACCGCCATGGCGTCGGCAAGCTCACTCCGTGGAACGGACTGCACCAGTCCGCCGCCGGAGCGGTCCAGCACCAGCAGGCTCTCGCAATCCAACGGCAACGCGACCAATCGATCCGGGACCCCGAACACGGGACTGAACTGCCACCCGCCCAGGACTTCGGCGCGAGCCCCCTGGCCGCGGCCCCAGTCCCGCCGCGACAGCGTGTCGTACGCGTGAACCCAGCGGACCGTTCCCCGATGCGGGCACACCGCCGCCACCACGCCGAGACTGCTCTCCACGTACAGGACTCCGTCCACCAGGCTCGGGATGGACGTCGTGTTCCGCTGCCGACCGTATTCGCCGGTGGACGCGCCACACAGGTGCGTCTGGGATTTCAGACGGCCCGTCTCGGCGTCAAACCGGCAGAGAAGCGCGTCTTCAAACCCGAACGATCGCTGCCGCCGCACCACGACGTACGCGTTCCCGCCCGTCACCAGCGGCGACCCGTCGAATCGCACCTCGACGAAGCCCTCGGCCAGGTCCGCCCCCTCGACCCGCCAAAGCTCCCGCCCGTCGTCCGCGCGCAGGCAAACCAGTCGGCTGACCTGCGGCCGCTCGAGCCCGACGCCCCAGCCCACGTCCGGCTCCGCATGGATCACCGCGTACACGCGATCGCCTGCGGCACACGGCGCGGACCAGGGTACGGAGCGGCGCAGCGAGCCCCACGACTTCGCGAAATCCGCCGGCACCCCCTGGTACCGCCACAGGAGCCGGCCGGTGCGGGCATCCGCCGCCCAGACGGACGATCCGTCCGCCACCGTCAGGCGCCCGTTTGCCACGATGGGAAACGCCACGCTCGCCGCCGAATCCTCATCCGCGTCCTCCGCGGCCGTCGTGGAACCTCCGGACGTGTGATAGAGCAGACCGAGGTCATCCGGGTCAAACGCAACGGCGCGATCGCGGGCCGGACCCCCGCCGTACGCCGGCCAGTCGAAAGCGCGTTCCGCGGCCGTTTGCGGTCGAAACGCGGAAAGGCACTGCTCCACGACGGACGCCAGCGGCTGCACGTTGCCCAGCCACCGGACGTTTGAAGCGCCGTCGTGCACCTCTTCCACCGTCTGCCGGGCGGCCTCGCCGTGACCCGTCAGGGCCAGGGTGACCGCCAGCCGCGGCAGCAGCGTCTTCCGGAGCAAAGCGCGGTCCGGGTGCAGGTCCAGCAGGCGGCGATAGATCGACTCCGCCAACGCGAACTCGCCCGATACTAGGGCCAGCTCCGCCGCCGTCTCGCCGATGGCAACGCCCGATTCCGTGCAGAAGTACTCGTCGAAGAGGTCCAGCAGCGCCAGCAGGTCGAACCGCGCCCCCGCATGCTCCAGACCCTGTCGAGCCTCGTCTTCGTAGAGCGCGCGATAGGCGGCCAGTCCCGCCGGCGGCCACAGGGCCACCGTACGGCTGACCGCCAGGCTGACCGGTATGTAGAGAGCCGGGCCCGCCCGGACCAGCGTGTCGCCATACGATCGCGATGCTTCCTGCAGCGTTCGCGCCGCCTGAGACCACTGTTGCGCCTCGGCAAGCGACCCGGCCGCCGAGAGAGCTTCACGGGCCTCCAGACTCTCATTGAGGTACGTGTCCGCAACCGCATCGGCCGGCTGCGTCGCCGGCGGCGGTTCCTCCGCCCGGACCGGCGCGAGGGCCGCCCCGACCAGCAGCACAACCGGCAACGAAGAAAGACGGATCGAGATGAGCCTGTTCATCGAACGGATTTCACTCAGCGGCCCGCAACGTGATCACGCTTCGTCATCGGGCCTGTGGGAAGTGCCGGCCGAGCAGCGGCGCCAGCCGCTTCACCACGTCCGGACTCACCTTGTTCCGGTCGGACCAGATGCCGAGCTCCAGGGCATGCCACGCCTCGCAGTCGGTGATAGGCTCGCGCGCGAGCTTCGCCACCGTGGCCCGGATCAGCGCTATGGCGTTGTCCGTGGCGCGCTTCAGGTTGCCGAGAATCTCCGCCAGAAGCTTCTGACGATCACCGCCCTCGTGCGGCCGCCAGCAGTCGTAGTCGGTCGGCAGGGCGATCAGGGCGTAGGCCATCTCCGCCTCCCGGGCCAGCCTGGCTTCCGGCATACAGGTCATCCCGATCAGATCGCCGCCCCAGCCGCGGTGCATGTGCGACTCTGC
>CAZBFW010000266.1:0-6035 GCA_964491135.1 uncultured Phycisphaeraceae bacterium
CAGGACCGTGTCATACGCAACGGCGGCGCCGGTTCGGTTCGTAAAGGTGTGTTCGGCGCGGGTGTCGTCTTCCAAACATGTGACGTCGATTCGGTGGCTGCCCAGGGTCAGGTTCTCGAACGTCACCGTGGACCATGCCGACGGGAGCTTGGGCCGGATACGGAGGGTGTTGCCCGGCGCGTCGGGCGTATAGTCCAGGAAGAGCATCACGGCGTCTACCAGGAACGACATGGACTCCCAGGCGTTGGGCCAGGCGGCCTGGAGCAGGAAGTCCATCTGCCCGGGGTAGAGCAGGCTGTTGGACGGCGCGATCTGCTCCGCCCCCAGGCCGATGGGGCCCAGCCGGTCGAGCAGCAGGTCAAAGCGATACTTGTGGTTGTCGATGTCTCCATTGCCCGGGTTCAGGTTCTGGCGCTGGGCGTAATAGCAACCGTACCAGAGCGTGGTCAGGAACCACGGGCTGCCGTTGGGGTTGGGCCCGCTCGTATTATGCCAGTACGTGTCACCCCAGTACCGGTTCAGCAGCCCTTCCCATTCTCCCTGCGAGGCGAAGTTCATGATGGGATGGTTGTTTCCGTATGTGTCGGTGGCCACACCGTTGATGCGATCCACCACGTGGGCTACCAGCGGGTCATCCGCGGCGAACACGTCGAACGGGTAGACCAGCCCCAGGAAGGAGATGTCGGTGTTCTCTCCGTCCCATACGAGCCGGCTGACCTGGCCGCCGTGGATGGCGTCGGCCCGGGCCAGGAACAGGGCTTTGTCATTGTGGTAGTTGCAGGTGCCGGGCCCGCCCGGGCAGACGTTCTGGTCCATCACGTCCGCGATGGCCGCCGCATCGCGCAGGCCGCGTTCGACGGACGCGTTGGAGTAGAGGAAATCCCCCCACGAGTCCTCCCACAGGTTGTTGGAGTACATGAGCTGGTACGCATCGTCGTAGTAGAGCCGGGCGTCCACGGTGCTGTCCTCGCTGGAGGCCCGGGCCGCTTCGTACACCGTGACGTAGTGGTCCGCGAGGAACTGCACGTCCCCCGTGACGTTGTAGTGATAGTACGCGCCCCACGGGAATGCGGACGTCTCGTCCACCTGCGGCGAGTTCCAGACGATGTAGCCGTCCGTCGTGTACTTCTGGTACCACCAGCCCTCGCGGCCCGGCTCCTCCTCGGCCCGATAGGCGATGTCGCGCAGGTAGCGGTAGACTTCGGCGGCCTCGGCGGTGTGGCCGGTGCGGTCGAGCGTGACCGCCGCCCATACGCCGTCCCGGGGCCAGACGAAGGGATACGCGCCATTGTGCATTCCGGCGATCACGCCGCCGTTCTTGCCGTCTAAGTGCAGGGCCGTGGCCAGCAGGCTGCGCTTGAAGGTCTGGTCGTACGCATCATCCGGCGTGTCCACGGTGACGCCCTGGGCGAGCCAGTCCGTCCAGTAGCTCTCCGTCGCGTCCTGGGCGTCACTCATGTTGCCGGCCAGGAACCAGTCGATCGCGTTGTCCATCTGGTAGGTGTAGGTCCCGGTGGCCCCGGCGAAGGTGTCGAACCCGCCGACAAACGCCACGTCGACCTCCTTTGTGACGCCCACCGGCAATTCCACTTCGATGCCGATCCAGCCGCGGTCGGTGTCGCCGCTGGTGTCGCTCCAGAAGTCGGTGGCGGGCGTTCCGGCCGCTCCGCCCACCGCGTCCAATCGCTTCAGGGCCGTGGCGAGGTAGATGGAGACGTTCTTGTCATAATCGCCGGTGGTCGTCGGGTTGTATTCCCCGCTCGCGCTGGTCCAGCGCCGGGTGTTGTCGTAGGCGACCATGGTTCCGCGGGCCGCGTCGGTGAACATGCTGTCATAGCTGTCGCCGCCGTTCAGCGCATAGTCGGCGTAGTAGTAGAAGGCGACGGTCTCGGGCTCCGCCCCGTTGTTGGTCAGCAGGTATCGCTTGACGTAAATTCCGCGGTTGGGATTGCTTCCTCCGTCGTCCGTGGGGAAGGTGATTCCCTTCGGGCAGAAGTCGTGCTGCTGCACCAGGATGTTGTGGCCGTCGGAGGTCAGCGTGGCTGACGTCTCGATGACGTTCGTGTCCGGCACGTACTGCTGCGACACGTTGCTGTAGCCGGAGCCGTTGAGGTTGCTCAGCCAGTACGTCAACCCGTCCACGCGGATGCCGCCCATGGCCTGGTTCAGGTTCATCTGGCCGCGGTATCCCGAGGGCAGGCCGGGCGGAAACGTGTCCAGCCCGTCGACGTATCCTTCGTTCTTGGTACCCATGCCGTAGACGCAGCCGGCGGACGGATAGTACACGTCGTAGACCGTGCCGTTCTGATCGAGCATGACATTCAGGTAGTTATTGCCGACAACGCCTTCCTCTTTCCAGAAGTAGAGGTCCGGGTAGCCCACCTGGGGCGTGGCCGAACCGGCGCCGGCGCCGGGCCAGGGAAGTGCGGCCGTTCCGCCCACCGTGTAGGTGAAGACGGCCGGCGTGCCGGCCGGATCGTCGCACGTGCCGTCGGCGCAGCCGGTGTTGTTGGCGAACACTTCTATCCCGCCGCCGCTGTGCCAGGCGCCCACCTTGTATCGCACGGTGGTGCCGGACGTCTGCACGCCGGCAGGCAGGGTGGTCCGCCACCAGTCCACGGTGTTGTCTGGCGGCGCATCGTTGCGGACCCAGTTGCCATCGGCGGCGACGGACGTGGTGCCCGACGGCGTGCCGAACGCGCCCTGCGGCACAGACCCGTCGGTCGTGTAATACACGGCGACGTTCGTGTAGTAGAAGGAGAACCCGATCCGGGCCCAGATGTCGACGGCCTGACCCGGCTGCGGCGCCTCCGGTTCACGCATGGTCGTGCCCGCGGGCTCGCCGTACACGGAACTACTCGGGAAATGCTCGACAAACTCCGGGGTGGCGGTTGCCACACCCGCCGCCGAGACAAGCACCATCCACGCAACGATCGCACGCAGTCCAATCGTGTTCCACATCGCAAACGTTCCTTCTGCGCGAGACTTGGGTAGTCCAGATGGAAGGCCCCAGCGCACCGGTAGGGCTTCTTCCCCGTTGCGAGCTACTATACCAGTTTGAATCTGGCATTTCACCTCCGCCACGGCTTTATCGGACCCATTCCAAGGCCTGGAGTTTGCGGGATATCACTCACTGCCTCGTCGCGGCAGTCGTGGAGGCGGGCGCGTCCGGTAAGCAGCGGCCTAACTAAGACCCCTCCCCCTGCGGACCGATACGTCGAGAGGGCCGGAGTCTCCCGGCTTTGGTCGACCCGACCCTGGACGGGCCGCGAGCCGGCGCGATGCCGAATTGCCCCTGATTGCGGGAGTTGCAGCCGCATCGGAACGAGCCGCACGTATGACGACCCTACAAAACGCACCGGCCACCACGGTCATTCGCGATTCCCGTCGCGGGATGGACGTGGAGTCGCTGAAGCGATCCTTCATCAACCACATTGCGTTCACCCAGGCCAAAGTGCCCGGCTACGCATCCGCAAACGACCGCTACATGGCCCTGGCCATGACAGTGCGGGACCGACTCATCGAACGGTGGATCGCCACGCGACGGGCCTATTACAGCCGACCGGACATCAAGCGGGTGTACTACCTTTCTCTCGAGTTCCTCATGGGCCGAATGCTCGGCAACAGCCTGGTCAACCTCGGAATGTACGACGAGGCGCACCAGGCCCTGTTCGAGCTCGGCCACGACCTGGAGGAGATGCGGGAGATGGAGGAGGACGCCGGCCTGGGAAACGGCGGTCTGGGCCGGCTGGCGGCCTGCTTCCTCGATTCCATGGCCACACTGGCGCTTCCGGGGTACGGGTACGGCATCCGCTATGACTATGGCATGTTCCACCAGGTGATCGTCAACGGGTACCAGGTGGAGCGGCCGGACGACTGGCTGCGTCTGGGAAACCCGTGGGAGATCCCGCGGCCGGAGCACACGCTGCGCGTGCGGTTCTATGGCCGGGTGGAGCACTACCGCGACAGTCGCGGTCGCGACCGGGCCCGCTGGGTGGACACGCACGACATCATGGCCATGCCGTATGACGTGCCGGTGCCGGGCTACGGCAACCACACGGTCAACACGCTTCGCCTGTTCTCCGCGAAGTCGACGAATGACTTCGAACTCGACTACTTCAACCACGGCAACTACATGCAGGCCTGCGAGGACAAGCTTCGCACGGAGAACATCACGAAGGTCCTGTATCCCAAGGATGATTGCGAACAGGGCCGGGAGCTGCGGCTCAAGCAGGAGTATCTGCTGGTCTCGGCCTCTCTGCAGGACATCCTCGA
Source organism: uncultured Phycisphaeraceae bacterium (assembly GCA_964491135.1). Taxonomy (GTDB): domain Bacteria; phylum Planctomycetota; class Phycisphaerae; order UBA1845; family UBA1845; genus JAFGJQ01. Next base: position 4,276 of record CAZBFW010000266.1, read on the forward strand.
TCGGTTCTGCGCCCAGCACCAGAACTGGCGGCTGCTGCCGGAGCGGGCGGCCATCCAGCTCAACGACACGCACCCGGCCCTGGCCGTTCCGGAGCTGATGCGGCTGCTGACGGACGAACAGGGGCTGGACTGGGACGAGGCGTGGGACCTGACCCAGCGCACGCTCGCCTACACGAACCACACCGTCATGCCGGAGGCGCTGGAGAAGTGGCCGGTGAAGCTGCTGGAAAAGCTGTTGCCGCGGCACCTGGAGATTGTCTACGAGATCAACGGCCGCATCCTGGAGACGATCCACCGGCGGTATCCCTACGACGCGGCTCGCGTGCAGCGGATGTCGCTGATCGAAGAGGGAAGCGAGAAGCGAGTGCGGATGGCGCACCTGGCGGTGGTAGGCAGTCATTCCGTCAACGGCGTTTCGGCCCTGCACACGCAGATTCTCAAGGATGACGTGCTGCACGATTTCCACGAGCTGTACCCGGACCGCATCAACAACAAGACCAACGGGATCACGCCGCGCCGCTGGCTCCGCAAGGCCAACCCCGCGCTGGCCTACCTGATCACCGACGCCATCGGCGAGGGCTGGATCCGCAACCTGGACGAATTGCGGCGGCTGGTCCCGCTCGCCGACGACGCGGAGTTCCGCCGTCGATGGCGCGAGGTCAAGCGCGTCAACAAGGAACGACTGGCCTCATACCTGCGGACGGAGCAGGGCCTGCTGCTGGATACGGCCACCCTCTTTGACGTGCAGGTCAAGCGATTGCACGAGTACAAGCGGCAGACGCTGAACCTGCTGCACGCCATCACGCTGTACAACCGCATCAAGTCCGGCGCGGAACCGGACCCCGTGCCGCGGACCATTCTGCTGGGTGGGAAGGCCGCCCCGGGCTATCTGCTGGCGAAGCTGTGCACAAAGCTGACCGTGGCGATCGGCGACGTCATCAACCATGATCCGGACGTGCGGGGCCTGCTGAAGGTGGCATTCCTGGAGAACTACCGGGTGTCACTGGCGGAGCGGGTCATCCCCGCCGCCGACCTCTCCGAGCAGATTTCCACCGCGGGCATGGAGGCCAGCGGAACGGGAAACATGAAGTTCGCGTTGAACGGCGCCCTGACCATCGGCACCCTGGACGGGGCGAACGTGGAGATCAAGGACCAGGTGGGTCCGGACAACATCTTCATCTTCGGCCTGACCGCCGACGAAGTGCGTGACCTCAAGAGCCGCGGATACGACCCGCGCAACCGCTACCTCACCGTTCCCGAACTGCGGACGGCCATCGACCAGATCGCGCAGAACCATTTCTCCCGGCAGGAGCCGGGCGTGTTCCAGATGCTGGTGCACCGGCTGCTGGACGAGGGCGATCCGTTCCTGAACCTGGCCGACTTCACGGCCTACGTCGAGTGCCAGAAGAAGGTCAGCGAAGCCTATCGCGACGAGGAACGCTGGACGCGCATGTCCATCCTGAACACCGCCAGCATGGGCGTGTTCTCCAGCGACCGGACCATCCACGACTACGCCCGCGACATCTGGAACGTGCAGCCCGTTCCCGTCACCCACGTCAGCTCGGACGACGTGCTGAACTGGCACGACGCCTCCGGCCTGGCCGACGGCATCCACATTCCCCACGGCGGCGGATAGACCTCGTTGCGCACTTGAACCAGAGAGACAGAGGATTCCGCCTCACCCGCCAAGCACGAATTTCGCGCCATCCCGGTCCCGATCCCGGCGCGCCGGGAGGAGGACCTGCGGAGACCAGCCGGTC
>CAZBFW010000267.1:0-4451 GCA_964491135.1 uncultured Phycisphaeraceae bacterium
GAACGCGGTCAAGGGCCCTTGTGTTGTCACTCTGAGGCGGGCACCGCTCCACGCGGCGGCAGCCCATCGCGCCGGTGTTCAGCGTTCGTGCCAGCGAGTCAACCGCGTGGGCCTGTCACATTGCCAGAAGAAATCCGAATCCTCTACGAGTCCCTTGGCATCCGTGTCGACGACTGCGGCCAGGGAGTGCATCTGCTCCTCCGGCGTCTGCGTCATGTTGCGGTCCAGCACGAGCCCTTTGTCAATGGTTCGCTGCACGACAAACCCGGATCGCGTCAGCTGCATGCAGCCCGTTGAGAGAGCTGCGATCGCGACGACAGTGAGCACCACAACCGTAAAGCACCGCTTCGTCATGAGTGTCCTCGTTTCATCAAGGCATTCGCTGAATACCGCAGCCGGTCTTCGCGCCGAACCGGGCTGCGCGAATCAGGGGAGGATTCTATCGCCGCTGCCCGCAGGCTGTCAAACGGCGATCTCCTGCGGTTCTCCTTGCCGGAAGGGTGTTCCTGTGGTACCTTATGATCAAGGGATTCAGGGTTACTGGGGGGTCAGAATCTCGGCCTGTCTGGGTGAGCGAATCGGGTAGGGAAGCGGGTTCAGAGCAGTGGGTCTGGCGGCGGCCGCCGACGGGCATCAGGGTGGAACCCGACCAATGATCCGTATTCTCATCGTTGACGATCACCAGCTTTATCGCGAAGGCGTTCGCGCCCAGCTCAACGCACAGCCGGACATGGAGGTTGTGGGCGAGGCGGCCGACGCCCGCGACAGCATTGATCAGGCCATCGCCTGCCGGCCCGACATCATTCTCATGGACATCAACATGCCGGGCCTCAGCGCCTTTGATGCGATCGGTCGCATTCAGGATCTGCTGCCCGCTGCGCGTGTGGTTCTCTGCACGGGCTACGTGCATGATCGGCACATCAAGGACGCCATCGAGTACAAAGCGTGGGGTTTCGTGCTCAAGCAGAGGGGCTTTGAACACTTGCGCGAGGCCATTCTGGCCGTTCACAGAGGGAGGGTCTGCTACGCCCCCGAGGTTCTCGAACGGCTGGCCGCCGTCAATGACGGTGGACTTCGCCTGACCGACCAGCCGCGCACACGCCTCGAGCTTCTCACCCCCCGGGAACGTGAGTTGTTGTCTCTGTTGGCGCAGGGGCTCAGTCTGAAGGCCGCCGGACGGATGATGAATGTCAGCTACAAGACGGCGGACAAGCATAAGGTGAGCCTCATGCGAAAACTCGACATACACGATCGTGTCGAACTGGCCCGGTTCGCCATCCGCGAGAAGATCATCGTGCCGTGAGCTACTGGAAAACTAGAAACTGGAAACTGGAGACTGGAAGGAGGGGCGACCGGCTGGAAAGCCGGTTTCACAGCAGAGGACGGTCCCACAGAAGAGCCGGTCCCCCAGCTTCGGGCGGCTCCCTATGAGCAGCCCGTCGTCCATGCAAGGGCAATACCCCACGTGGGAGCCCGGGCTCCACAGATAGCTGCTTCGTGCAATAAGGGGAAGACCTGCGTCCGAAAGTGCCCGTGTGCTCGTTTCCGTCGTCATTCACGCCGGCGTGGAGCCAACGTGGTGCGTGGCAGTTTTTTTCCAGCGTGCCGCTATCAAGACTCGCGAATCCGCCTCGGCAAAACGGGAATTTACCCCATGTCGCGGGAACGGGAATTGGGCGATATGTATCTTGTCGCCGCGGCGGTCTGTTTTGGACCGCGGCGGCGAAAAGTGGGGACGGTGCTGGCTTTCCCCTGGAATCCCCGACCCGCCAGTGCCGGCCCCCCTTTTTTTATGCGCCCCTGAACCGAGTGTTTTCCGCATCGCCATCGAGCCTGCTGCCGTAGCCGTCGGAAACGACGTTGCTTGCTTCCCGAGGCGCGTTGAGTACGGTCTTGGCGGGCGTGTCCGCGCGACAGGGTGCCCGGATGGACCGGGTCTCCGTGCCTCTGCATGCGCGGCACCCGCGAGCGAGAACCCGGAGAGAAGGTGCGCATGCGGCAATTCCTCGACGGTACGGAAAGACGGTGCGCGGCACCGTTTCTGGCAGTATGGGCCGGTTGTCTGGTTGCGCCTGTCTGCCATTTCGGCGATCGGGACCACGCGCCGGGCCCGCGTGCGTTGCTTCAGCCCGCCGTGTCCGATGCAACGGCAGAGCAGATCGATGGCCGCTTGCCGCGTTTTCACCTGCCTTGGGCGCCGGGCCAAAGCCGGCGGATCGACCAGGGCAACAACAGTCCACCGACGCATCACGAACTCTACGCGTGGGACTTCCCCATGCGGGTTGGGACCCCTGTTCTGGCCGTTGCCGCCGGCCGCGTGATCCACGTCAGAGATCACTTTCCGAACAACCGCGGCCACGCCCACGAATCGACGCCGGCCGGCGAATCGAACGTGGTCGAGATCGATCACGGCGGCGGGCGCATCTCCGTGTACGCGCATCTGGATCAGAACGGCGTGTGGGTGCGGCCGGGCCAGTGCGTGGTGCGCGGACAGTGCATCGCGCGAAGCGGCAACTCGGGTTCCTCTTCAGGCCCGCACCTCCATTATGAGATCCGCAGCGTCATGGGCCGCAGCGTGCCCAGCGGGTTCGTCGAATGGCCGGCCGACGGTGGCGTGCCCGAAGAGGACGACGTGGTCACGTCGCGCAATGAACTCGATCTCAACTCTTCGGGCGAATACACGGAGTCCCAACTACCGACCGATGCCTTCGCTTCGAATGGTGTGACTCTGACCAAGCCCACGCCGCCGGCTTGCTTCATCCGCACGGAGACGGAGCACGTGCTGACGGGTCGTGGCGGGAAGGGAGTCACCAGCGCCTGCCTCATGCTCGTCGACCCGACGACCTCGAAGGACGTGTATCGCATGCCCGTGAGGACGGATGAGCAGGGAGGCTTTCGAATCGTCTACCGGCTGCCCGGCCACCTGCACGGCACGTACCACATGGGTGTCCTGGCGGGGAGAGACCGTCTCACCGGCCAGGCGGCGGTGCGGGTCTGGGTGGGGCCGCCGCCAACCGCCAACCGGCCGCCGACCGCGGTGGTTCGGCAGCCCGGCCAATCCGCCATCGAGTTCGGGCAGACGGGAACCCTCGACGGCACGGGCTCACGCGATCCGGAGGGCCGAGCGCTTCAGTACCGCTGGGTGCAGGCGTCAGGGCCGCCCGCCGGCATCTCCGACCCGACTGCGGCGCAAACGACGTTCACGTTGGCGCCGGGCGTGGGTGCGGCTCGCGTGGCATTCCAGTTGGTGGTTTTCGACGGGGAGCTGTTCAGCCTGCCCGCCGAGGTGCAATACCGGATGAGCGACGCGTTCTGCGTCTCGGCCATGGGCGTGACGGACCAGCCGTGCGATGGGCGCGACGGCTGCGTGGTTGCTTCCGGCGGCTCGGTTTCGGCCCGAAAAAAGTTCGTGCGAGCGTGGGCGGATGTGCTGAACGCACGCACAACCGACGAGGTCCGGTTTGAGCTTGTCGACCCGGAGGGGAATGTGACGCGCAGCAGCCCCTTCCGCCTGCCGTCCGCCGATCAGGCTTTCGCTACAACGGACTGGCGTGGCCCCGTGCTCAACAGGTCGGGCCAGTGGCAGCTTGTGCTGCTGGTCAATGGCACGGCCCGGGCGCGCGAGGCCTTCACCGTGGTTCCGTAAGCATTCGATGTTCTGACCGGGGCCGAAAGAAAGCTAACCATGGCCGACGGCCAGCGCCTTGCGAAGCACCGCATACCGCTGCCCGCCCGTCTGACCGATGCCCAGCTCGAGCACTTTGCCCGCCGCCTCCGGGATGTTCCCCAGGTGCCGGTGTGTGGCCAAGGCATCCACCTCCGTATCCTCTTCCGGCACCGAGTCCTCCTCGAATCCTCCGAACAGGGTGATTCCTGAAATGGTCGTCTCTTCGAATGCCTGCACGTCGGTAATGTCCCGGTCCCACCCCCCCAGAGAGATCAGCCCGCTGTCCAGCATGGCCTTCAGATCGAGGTACTCTTCCGCCAGCGTGGGCGACTTGATCTCGGTGGCGCCAAACAATGTCACGACGACGCAGCGGTGCGGTCGGTTCTGACCTCCGCTTCGCCCCTGCCGCGCGTGCTCAACCCGCCGGGCCAGCGTTGGCCGAACCAGGTCAGAGCCGCCGAACATCGTAAAGTATAGCTTTTTGTCCGGTCGGAGACGGCCCTCATAGCCTCCGAACATGCTCACCTGCAACATCACTGGCCTCCCGGCGGGTCCGCCTGCGGTCGGCAATGCGGGCCACGTATCCTACCTTCGCCTTCGCTGGAGTGGCGTGAATATTCGGGCCGGCGGTGCGGCCGCGACGATCCCGGCTCCGCGGCGCGGCCAAGAACCTGGTCCGTGCCGTGCATCAGCCGAACCGCCCGCGCTCCCGAGGCGGTTGGCCGTGGAGGAGGTTGAGCTGATAGTCTCCGATATACCCCTTTTGCTGGAAGAACTGGAGCAT
>CAZBFW010000267.1:4461-6030 GCA_964491135.1 uncultured Phycisphaeraceae bacterium
CACTCTTTCCCTACACGACGCTCTTCCGATCTGCTGGGGAACACGCGTGTGGCCGTCTCGGTGATGAAGGGCGACGGCTCCGACTTCGGCTTCCAGATCACGTACACTTCCTTGGTGCACTCGAAGGCGTGCTGGAGCTCCCGCTCCACGCCGGACGAGAGGCCCGGCTTGCCGTTCGGCAATTCCGGCACGTAGCTGACGATCATGTCCGACTGGTCGATGAGTTTGAAATCGCGGGCGTAAATCTGCCCGTCGATGTCACCGGCGACCTGGGTGATGTCAGAGACTTTCAGCGTGACGTTTCGCTCGTTCACGCGGATGGTGATGGTCTGCTCGCCGCGCTTGGTGGCCTCACCCGCCTCGAAGAGCAGGCGCTTCTCGTCCAGGTCGCCCGGGTCGAACGTGATGTAGTGCTCGGTCAGAATGGCGCGGAACGCGTCGATTTCCGCCAGGACGTCGGGCATGTCCATCACGTGCGTCATGGGGAACGACGGGTACACCCGTTTGCGGTGCGGCTCGAACATCAGTCGATAGAGGGACTCGGCCGTGTCGTTTTCCATTCCCAGCGCCAGGATGTATGCGCAGCCGTAGCCCCGCAGGGCGGCGGCCATGGCCTCCGTGACGACGATCTCCTCCTCCCGCCAGACGAGGATGTCCTTCAGCGTGTGGTTGACGTCGTGCTCACGCTCCAGCCGTTCATGCACCGTGTCGACGTTGTCGACCAGTGTGACGTACAGGTCGGCGTCCAGCGCCTGCATCTGGTCGTGGTCGTAGGCGTGGAACAGCCCGTGCTTCCAGCGGAAGGTGGCGTGCGTGTTGACGATCAGGTTTTCCGTCTGGTTTGCCAGCAGAAGGATGTCTTTGAAAACGCTCCGGCGGAGCGAGTCCAGCCGCTGGCGGGGCAAATCGAGGATTCGGCCGGGGGCCACGTCCGGGGCCTCGGCGTACATCCGGTCGCCCACGTGAGCCGTGGTGATGCTCTTGCCGCGGCGTCGGGCCAAGTCGGCCACTCGCTCGACGAACTTCTTCTTGTCGAGACCCACCTGTCCCGTGACCACCACCCGCACGCCTGGATGCCGGCGGCCTTCGAACAAACCCGGCGATTTCTTGGATGCCCTTGTCATAGTGCCCCCATGATAACACCGGTCTCCCGGAACGTGAAACCGCGGGTCAGGCCCGGCAGGCCGCGATGATCTCGCCGGCCCCCTGGGCTTTCAATTCCTGGAGCACCCGGTCGGACAGCGCCGCGGACTCCGCTTGCCGGCCGTCCGCGCGAGCGCGGGCGATACGACCGCCGTCCGGCGCCGCCACAACGGCCGCGATGGACAGTCGGCTCCCTCGGACGACCGCGAGCAGCCCGATCGGTGTCCGGCAGCCGCCTCCCAGACGCTCCACCAGGTCACGCTCGACGGAAAATGCCAGCCGGCTCTCCCCGTCTTCCACGGGTGCCAGCAGGCGGCGCATGCGATCGTCATCCGCCCGTCCCTGGACCGCCAGTGTTCCCTGGTGCGGAGCGGGCATGAAGATCGGAAGAGCACACGTCTGAACTCCAGTCACCGCTCATTATCT
>CAZBFW010000268.1:0-6002 GCA_964491135.1 uncultured Phycisphaeraceae bacterium
ATGCCGTCGCGTTCACGTGATTGAGGTGGATGAAGGTCAGCTTCAGACGCGGCGAAGCGTGGAGGCCCTGCCTCTGAGCAACGGGTGCGTGGTGCCGGACACCGCACGCGACGTGGCCAAGGTGGCGGTCATCGAGCGACACCAGGCCAGCGGGAACGTCGGCCTGGGTTTTGTGCGAGGGTTCGGCCTGACCGGAGGGGCCATCGCGTCGTCGGTTGCGCACGACTCGCACAACCTGGTGGTGGTCGGCACCAACGACGAGGACATGTTTGCCGCGGCCGTTCACCTCGTGAAGATCCGGGGCGGTCTCTGCGTCGCGTTGGGGGGTGAGATTCTCGCCGACGTGGCCCTTCCCATCGCGGGCCTGATGAGCCCCGCGCCTGCGGGCGAACTGCGAGACGGGCTGCGCGAGCTGCACGCTGCCGTGAAGAGGCTGGACTGCCGGCTGCGGCGACCGTTCATGGCGATGTCGTTCCTGAGTCTCTCGGTTATCGGAGCTCTGCGGGTGACGGACCAGGGCCTGATCGATGTGGACGCGTTCGAGCGGATTGAGTTGTTCCCCTTATAGAAAAATCCATACGCGCCGATGGCGGGGCGGTGGAAGCGGACCGAGGATGCGCGGGTCGGCGCGCGCCCTCGCTGCAACCCAAGCGATAACCCAACGAAGCAGAGGGAGTTTGCGCCGGTAAGGTCGTGAGGAGCGGCCGCGGGTTCGAAAACTCGGACGTTTGTCGTGCAGCCTGCCAGCGGATGACGAGCCGGCATGGCAAACTCACCAGGGAACCTCTATTCGCGGAATCCAGTCACCCTGCGAAACATCCACGTCCACAGCAAACCGATTGGCTGGAAAGTTGCGCTCGGTCACTGCATAAAATGACAGGTGTTTCATTTTCCAAGTTGCGTGATTACAATCACATGGATTGCCAGTTCCCGGCCTCCGTTCAGCCGGGGCAGCGGCTTGGTACCGGGGAAAGCTTGCTTGGGCACTGTCGCCCGCTGGGGCGGCTGTAGCGCGGAAAGGCGCGGGGGAAGAAGCTCGTTCGGCCGTCACCTGCGGTTGATGCGTCGACCAGGGTGCGCGCCCCTGCCGTGAACGGTTCACCCTGCCCTTCTGCCGTCCTTCCCCGAACCGCTCTTATTGTTGCGTGAGCGAAGACGAAAGCAGCGATGCCCTCGGACGGGCACGTCGGATACTCGACCAGCGTCGACGGAGTTGCGATGGACGATGTTGTTTGTTGAGGAGGAATCAATGATGTCTCGTCGGTTTGGCTTATTGTTGCTGGGCGCTTTGGTCGCGGTCGCTTGGCCGTTGACGGCCGGAGCGCAGCCTTATCCATCAGAGAAGCTCAGTTTTGAGGACGTTGCGGGCCAGCCGGAAATATTCCAGAGCCCCACGTTTTCGCCGTCCACGCGCGGCCTGGATCCGACGAAGGTGCACACTGCACTGCGGTCCTCCGACTGGGGCGGCTCGGAAGGGCCTCAGGCCATGGGAATCACGCTGTACTGGGAGGATGGCGCCGATCCTTATGGATGGGTGCGCCTCACCAGCTTCAACGGCCCCGTTCGCCCCAACCCGGCCCTTCACACGCAGGGGAAGGTTCGATTCAAGGTATGCAATCGCGGCAATCTGACGGGCACGGGAGCCGTAGGCCTTTGCGTGGCCGTGCGTGAAACCGGAGCGCTGGTGCCGCAGATGTTCGATGGTAGCGGTACGGGGAGCATCGAGATGGTCGGTGTCAGCCTGGTTCCGAGCGTCATCGAGTGCGGAACGGACGACTGCCAGTCGGGCACGACGCCCGGCACACCGGACGGCGACGACATCCTGGTGGAGTGGACGCCCGAGGGGGGGGTGGATACGTACAAGGCCATCTCCTGGGGTCCGGACCGGACTCTCCAGACCGTGGCGGTCACCGGAGACGAGCAGCGCAACGGGTACACCCGTGCGACGGACGGAGGCCTGATCCCGATTCCCGTCGTGGATGTTCCGATCGACTTTTTCAATTGGGTTCCGTTTGAGGTGAACCTGGCGAACGGCGCGGTCACCTTTGGTGGTGTCACCTACCCCGGCGGGATCGTCTCGATGACCACGGGCGTGGCCGGCACCCTTGCCGACGCTCCGGACCAGAGGGGAACGCTTGAATCCCTCATCATCACCAACTCGCCTACGGACACCGAGACCACCATCGCGGTTTTCATCGACGAGCTTCAGTTCGAAGCGCCGGCGTTCGACCCGATCCTTGCGCCTGCGGTCCAGTCGCCCATCATCCAGACCGACACAACGGTCACGGTGACGAACCTGGTGCCGTATGTGAACCGGGTGAAGCTGTTCAAGAACGGCTCGGAAGTGGGCAACCAGCCCCTGTCTCCGGCCACGCCGGGCGCCATCAAGACGTACACCTTCAACGTTCCGGAACACGCCACGGGGGACACCTACACGGCGGAGCAGTGGGATTCCAAGACCCCGGTCAACCAGCAGAGCGATCTGTCTGCGCCGGTCGTCGTGCTGAGCGGCCCGCCGCCCTACTCGTTCTCCATCCTGCTTGACGAAAGCGGCAACGGAAGCTGCGGGCCTTACGTGGATCCGTGGGAGTGGGTCGGCGTGACGGCTCCCGTCAGTGGTTACGCGCCGCTGGGCACGGGCATGGTTCCCAAGAGCGGCGAGTGGCAGTACGTGGACATCCCGCTCACCGATCCGAACGTGGTGGAGCCCAGTCCGTTCGGCGGCGGCACCAACGGTTCGCTTGCCCCGTCGCCTACGGGCAACTACACGATGGACAGTCTCTGGTTCACCATCTCGCCGGAAGCCGACTCGAGCGGGTTGGGTCCGTGGGAGTTGTTCATCGACGGCGTCCAACTGGTGGATCTGAATGACCAGGTCACGACGGCGATCTTCAGCATGGAGGACGGAGTCAATCGGCTGCCGTCCGCCCGCGGCCAAAGCCCGGTGCAGTCGCCGAATTTCTCGACCGGCCTTTCGTCCCTGGCCTCGTACGACGGCAGCAACAGCCACCGGCTGACCGTAACCTATAGCTTCGACCCGTCGCGTCGGGCGCTGGGCATCCTGCAGCGGGTAGGCACCGGCTGCGGAACGAGCACGTTAATCCCCGACACCACCAAATCGATCCGCTTCCACCTTCTGTGCCGCGACGCTCGGGTGAACCCGGACATCGCCCTGCCGGAAATCGTGGCGCCGGTCGTCGGGGAGCAGACCTGGGTCCGCGTGAATTGCGATGTCACGGCCACGGCTGTGCAGCTCTACGTGAATGGCCTGCCCGAGGGGTCGCCAGCCGATCCGGGCGGGGCAGCCTATGTGGATTTCACGGGGCTGAGCCTGTCCGAGAACGATTCCGTTTCCGCGAAGCAGACGCTGCCGGCCGGTGAGAGTGACCTGGCCTACCCGCGTGCGGCCGCCAAGCCGCTGCCGCCGACCGTGCAGGCGCCGATCCTGGTCAATGCGACGAGTGTAACGCTCACGAACGTCCAGAACGTTCTGCTGGACGCGCAGCCATACGCGGTCGCCTCGACCGTGCAGGTCTACGCCGACACGGGGAGCGGTCCGGTGCTGGTAGGCAGCGCCGCGGCCGGTACCGATACGGTGGTGGTTACGACCTCTGCGCTGGCGGCCGATACGAAAGTGACGGCGACGCAGACGGTCAACGGACTGGAGAGTCTGCCTTCGGCGCCGGTCATCGTCGGCCAGCCTCCGGCCCCGCCGAAGGTGATGGTGCCGCTGCAGGCCGGTGACGCGACGGTGAACCTGACCAACGTGAATACTGCTGCAACGCTGGTTACGGTGTACGCCGGTGATACGCCGATCGGAAGCATCAACCCGGCAGGCGCGACTTCCGTGGCCGTGCCCGTCACGCCGCTCGTGCACCTGGATGCCATCACCGCCACGGCCTCCAACCCGTCCGGCGAGGGTGTTCGCTCCACGCCGGCCAAAGAGGTGGGCAAAGGCAACGGCGACCTGTTCATCTGCATTGGCATTCGCGAAATTGCAACGAACCCCGCTCTGGGCGCAGACGGCGGTACCAGCGGCGGCATCGAGTGGGTTGGTTCGTCGACCACCAGCGGCGCGCCGGCGGGCATTGTGTTGAATCCGAGCGCAGGGTGGCAGACAATAACGATCGATCCCGCCGTCGGCCCGATCCGGAACTTCAGCGGCGGCAACGGGGTCCTGAGTTCCACCTACAACAAGGGCACGCTGGAGCACATCGCGTTCACGGTGAATTCGACGTCGGCCAATCGCAGCGTGGGCAGCTACGTAATCTACATCGATAACGTGGTCAACGTCGGTGCCGGCGCCGGCGGGGCCGACTTCCTGATCAGCAACTTCGATTCGTTCGCGGTCGGAGCTACCGTCATGTTCCGGCAACCGAGCTTCTCGGGTTCGACGAGCGCGAACCTGGAAGCCACCACGGAGTTCCCTGCCGTGCCGAATTCGACGCTCGCGTCCGCCGATCAGTCCAATCCGGCCGGCGGCAAGTCCGTCAAGACGAGCTGGTACTTCAAGGATACCGCGGCCACTCGATGGCTGCGTCTCACGTCGTACGCGGCGACCAATCTCCCCAACCCGACGATCGACCTGACCAAGCCGGTCCGGTTTGACGTCCTCGTGCTGCCGGTGCTTCCGCCGGACGCACCGACGGTAAACGGCCCGCTGCAGCAGGGAGACAAGGCGGTGCTGATCACGAACATCGCCGCGGAGTCCACGCTGGTTCAGGTGTTCGCGGGCACGAACCTGATCGGCAGCATCAACCCGGCTGGGGCTGACACCGTTGTCGTTCCGGTTTCCACGCTGGTGCACTTGGACTCCATCACGGCCAAGCAGAGTGGTCCGAGCGGCGTGAGCGGAACGTCGAATGCAATCGAAGTCGGGAAGGGCAATGGTAACATTCTGCTCACCTTGGGCATCCGCGATTCCGGCGACATCGGCGCACTCGGAACCGAAGGCGGTACGACGGGCGGCATCGAATGGATCGGCGCGTCTGCTGCGACCGGCGGTGCCCCGCAAGGCAAGCCGATCAGCCCGTTGGCCACGTGGCAGACCGTCACGTTCGACCCGACCACCGATCCGATCCTGAACTTCTATCTCGGAGACGGTGTGATCACGGAAAGCCGGGGCAGCATCGAACACCTCGCGGTGGCCGTGGATTCGGCGTCGGCGAGCCGCAGCACCGGTCCGTACAAGCTCTACGTCGACAACGTGGTCAACGTGGGAGCCGGTGACGGCGGGGCGGACTTCGTCATCACGAACTTCGAGACCCACCTCGGCACTCCGCTGGTGGTGGGCACCGAGGCGCTGTTCAACGAGCCGCGGTACTCCGGAACCACCGACGTGAACCTGCTGGCCACCCCGAACATCAGCCTGGTGTCAGACGCTCGGGGCAATCCCAGCCAGTCGGAGCGGCTGTCCTGGTTCTGGGTAGACACCACGGCCGGGCGGTGGGTACGGCTGACGACGTCGGGAGCGCAGAACGTCTCCCGGCCGATCATCGACCTGACCAAGCCGATCCGGATGGACGTGCTGCTGTTGCCGGCCTGCGAAACGGTCCCCGGTGACATGAGCGGGAACGGCAGCGTGAACGGGGAGGACATCGTGCCGTTCATCACTTGCGTGGGCGGCCCGACGGTCGCCGCCGATCCGTCGTGTGTGTGTGGCGATTTCAACAACGACGACTACGTCGACGTGTTGGACTTCGCCGAGTTCCAGGCCGCGTTCGCGGAATAACGCGGACGGCGGACCTCGCCGCGTCGGCGAGGAAATGCTCGAGTTCTGATCGCCCGCCTGCCGGTCAGCCCGATCGGCAGGCGGGCTTCCTTTTGCGGGCAGCGGAACCGGGACCGGCGCCGGTACCCCGGGCGCCGCTGGACCGATCCCGGCGCGCCGGAATTATCTCGGTCCCCCTGCCGCGGGAATCCGTTGCCGCACCATCGTCTCGAGTGACGGGCCGAGAAAGATTGGGATGAAAACCCGTTGCTCCGGCTGGTATAACGACCAG
>CAZBFW010000269.1:0-3617 GCA_964491135.1 uncultured Phycisphaeraceae bacterium
CAGGCTGTACACCTTGTGCTTGCACGTCAGGTACAGCACCCGGCCGTCCGGTCCGCCGAACGTCAGGTTCGAGCAAAACTCCGGCACCGAAATGAACTCCAGCATCGTTCCGTCCGGCCGCACTACCCACACGCCGCCCCGGCCGGCGAAGTACAGCCGGCCGTGCTCGTCGATGGTCATGCCGTCGGGATCGGCCTGATCGGGCACGTCCGGATCGAAGAAAACGCGGCCGGCGCCGAGGGAACCGTCCTCGCCGATGGGATACGCCCGCCAGTGCTTCTCGTGGCTGTCCGCGACGTACAGCGTTCGGCCATCGTTCGAGACCACCAGGCCGTTGGGCAGCGTCATGTCCGTGATGGCTTTCTGTACTCGGCCATCCGGCGCAAGGTGGTACACGGCGCTGTTCTTGCGGGTCTTGAAGTCCGGGTCGCTGAAGTAGATATGGCCTGTGGGGGACTGGCAGACGTCATTCGGCTGGTTCCAGGCGGGATCGGCCGCCAGCGTGACCACCTCTGCGGGTCGAATGCCCCCGGGCGGCAGGGCGAGCACGCGGTGTGCGTACACCTGGGCCGCCAGCATCCGGCCGTCCTTCGCCAGAAACGTGCCGTTGACGCCCTCGGTCCGGTCCATCCAGACTGTCACGTGTGCGGTGTGCTCCAGCCGGAGCAACTGCTGGCCGTGCTCGCCAAACGCTGTGAAGTACAGCTTTCCTTCCATGGGGCTCCATGTCGGTCCTTCGAAGAAGCGGTTGTCGGCGTATTCCTGAACCAGGGTCGCCCCCGGTGCGAGGGTGGTGTGAAGCTCAATGGGTGGCACGTTGGGGCTCCGGCACGCCCCCAGCAGCATCAGGACAGCGGCTGCGGGGACGAGAATTACGGTGTCTCGGGTTTGCATGGCCTTGCGGATACCGGGTATGAATCCGTCCGTCAAGCGTCCGTATGGCAGGGCGCCGCCGCTTCCGCGAGCGAAATATCGGACAAGCCCGACCGAATATCGTGGCAGACGAAGTCTTTCTCTCCTTTCCGGAGGGTGGCGTAGCTTTCATTCAAAACAGTGCAAGCATGAGGGTCTACACATGAAGCGAAGAGCATTGGCGGGTCTCCTTCTGCTGGCGACGGGCGTGGGCGGATGCGTCGTTGCATCCGGCGGAGCGGCCCAGGCACGTCGGGCATTTGAACGCACCGCGCCGTGGGGAGACTATGGGCGGATCGTCGTTCGGTCTCGAAACGGTGCGGTCGATCTGAAGGTGGCGCCGGGCACAGAGGTCAAGGTGTCCGGCGAGCTGTATGCCTCGGCACCCAGTTATGAGGAAGCGTCCAGGCACCTGGATGAACTGGACGTGACCGTGGCGCCGGCCGACGGCGAACCGCAAACGCTGGTCATCACCTTCGATTACCCGGACTGGGGGTCGCATTGCTCCGCCGGAGCCACCGTGCGAGTTGTTGTTCCGCAGCCGTGCTCCGCTGAGGTCTGCACCCGCAACGGCCCGGTGAACGCCGTGGGGCTGGCCGGCCGGGTTCGGCTGGAGACGAGCAACGGCTCGGTCGCGGCGGAGAACATCGACGGCGACTTCACCGCCGAAAGCACCAACGGGGCCATCGATGCTCGGAACATCTCGGGTCCCTGCGAGCTGCAAACGTCCAACGGAGACATTCACGCTCACGATGTTCGAGGAAATGTGCTCGCGGAAACGTCAAACGGTCGGATCGCCGCGGAGATCACCCCGCCGCCTGACGGCCAAGTGATCTTGCGATCCAGCAACGGCTCCATCGATGCCACCCTGCCCGGCGGAATGACGGCTGAACTGACACTGCACACGAGCAATGGCCGGGCCAAGGCCCACTTCGGCCAGACTCCCGTCCAAATTCGGCAACAGAGCCGGACACGCGTCGAGGCGACCACGAACGGCGGCGGCCCCGGCCGAGTGGAAGCTGCAACCTCCAACGGCTCGGTTACAGTTCATTTGAAATGAGGACTCCAGCAGGGCCGGTCGCTTTCGGATCGAGTGCGCCGAGCGATGACGGGTTCCGTTTCCGGTGGCAGTCAACTGGGGAGAGTCCCGTCTTTGTCCGGGGTTGCTGAGGCCCCGGCCGCCCTGGGCGAGCGCAGAAGCTCAAGGAAGCAGTGCAGTATACGGGCGGTCACTCCCCATATCCGAACGCCCGCCGCCGGGTACTCCAGCCGCCGGGCGATTTCCGCGGGCGGCTGCCGGTCGAAGCCCTCCGCAGCGTGAATCGCCGACAGGGTCTGCAGCGGGATCGGCAGAATCCGTGCGACCTCCCGCGGGTCGAATACGGGGGTCCGGCTGCCGTTCCAGCGGACGACGACCACGCCCAGGTCGGCGTCCGACGTTGCGGTCTGGAAGTGCCCGAGGTTCCCCAGAACCTCCACCTCCTTGCGATCGATCCCCAGTTCCTCATGCAGCTCTCGCAGGGCGGCGTCGGTGATGCTGCGATCCTGCGGGGTTATGTGGCCGCCCGGCAGGGCGATCTGGTTCCGCCAGTGGTACCCGGCCGTGTCTGCTTTCTGGATGAACAGGATGTGCGTTTCCTCCCGCTCGATGAGGGGCAGGCAGACCGCGCACGGGTGCCGGGCGTCCCGTGCCGGGGGTTGGGCGGCGGCGGCCAGTGCGGCCCGGAGATTGTCGTAATGCATTGTCAAAAAAGGACTTCCGATCCGGCTTTCCGGGAAGGCCGATGAGGCGGCCCGTCCGGGCCGCAGACCATTGTACCGTCTGCCATGTTAGATCGGGCGTCAGTTTCCCGGGCTGGAGGAGATCGGAGCCGGTTGCGTGCGACCGGCTGGAGGGATACAATCCGTGTGAAATCCTGCGATGCGGGAGGCTGTCCCGGGGCTGGAACACCTGGAGTAAGTTCACGTGGCTGAACAGTTTGAAGGCAAGCGCATCCTCATCGTGGACGACGACGCCGACATTCTGGATTCCCTGAAGGCGTTGTTCAGCGATACGGGTGCGGAGATCCACACGGCGACGGATGGAAGCGCGGCCGTGGAGATGGCCGGCCAGAAGGACCCAGACTTGGTGGTGCTGGATGCCATGCTCCCCAAGATGAGCGGTTTCCTGGTATTGGAGAAGCTGAAGAAGGGTGGCAGGCGTGGGACCCGTCCGTTCGTCATCATGATCACCGGGAACCAGGGCAAGCGTCACCAGGCGTTTGCGGAGAGCCGCGGCGTGGACGTGTATCTGAACAAGCCGTTCCGCATGGACCGGCTGATGGAATCCGCCACGAAGCTGCTGAGTTGAGGGTGCCCGTCGCGGTGGTCGGTTCCGGTTTCCGGGGCAGGGCCACTTGCAAAAGAGCGGTTCTCCCGGTACCGTTCCTGCAGAAGAGTGGATGGAATGTTCGGAAAGAGAGTGCAGCCGCAGGGTTAGGCAGAAGGAAGAGTAGCTGGCGGATGGTGACCACCTTGGAGTCGAAGGCGGAAGTAATCAAGGGTTTCGCGAAGCATGAGAAGGACACCGGCTCGCCGGAGGTCCAGGTTGCCCTGTTGACTTCGCGGATCACAGACTTGAGCGAGCACCTCAAGACGCACAAGAAGGATCACTCCTCCCGTCGCGGGCTGCTCAAGCTGGTCGGCAAGCGATCCAAGCTCCTCAA
>CAZBFW010000269.1:3717-5996 GCA_964491135.1 uncultured Phycisphaeraceae bacterium
AAGACAGGATTGCGATGGAACCGATTGTAGTGCAGCGACAGGTCGGCTCGGGCGTGCTTCGCCTCGAGACCGGCAAAATGGCCAAGCAGGCCGCCGGCGCGGTGGTTGTGACGTATGGTGACACGGTGGTGCTTTCGGCGGTGGTGACGGCGCCCCCGCGCCCGGGCATCGATTTCTTTCCCCTGACCGTGGACTACCGCGAGAAGATCTACGCCGCGGGCAAATTCCCCGGCGGGTTCTTCAAACGCGAGGGCCGGCCCACCAACAAGGAAATTCTCACCATGCGGAACATCGACCGGCCCATCCGGCCGCTGTTCCCCGCCGGATTCAAGGACGAGGTGCTGATCCAGGCCATGGTGCTCTCGGCGGATCCGCAGGTGGATCCCGACGTGCTGGCGATCAACGCCTCCACGGCCGCCTTGAGCCTCTCGCAGATTCCCTTTGACGGCCCGCTTGCGGCGGTGCGCGTGGGTCGGGTCGAGGGGGTGTTCGTGGTGAACCCCACCTTCGAGCAGCTCGAGCTGAGCGACCTGGACATGATCGTAGCCGGCCACCGCGAAGCGGTGAACATGATCGAGGTCGGCGCGCGGGAGATCAAGGAGTCGGACCTGGCCGACGCCATCGAGTTCGGGCACAAGCACATCAAGACCATCTGTGAGGCCATCGAAGAGCTCGTTTCCAAGGCAGGCAAGGAGAAGGTCTGGACCCCGCCGGAACCGACGGACGAGCTGAAGGCCCGCCTTCGGGATACGTACAAGGCCCGCATTCGCGAGGCCAAGAAGACCCAGGGCAAGCTGGAGCGGAACGATGCCGTCAAGGCTGTCGTGGATGAGGCCCTGGAAACGCTCTGCCCGGAAGAGGCCGACGAGCCCGAATTCGACCGCAACGTCGTACGCGAGCTTCTCGACGCGATCGAAAGCGAAGTGGTCCAGGAAATGGTCGTGCGCGAAGGCATCCGGCCCGACGGCCGCGACATGAAGGAAGTCCGGCCCATCTCGTGCGAGGTGGCCGTGCTGCCGCGCACCCACGGCTCGTCCCTGTTCACGCGGGGCGAAACCCAGGCCCTGGTGGCCACCACTCTGGGCACCAGCCGCGACGAGCAGATCGTGGACGGGCTGCAGGAAGAGTACAGCAAGAAGTTCATGCTGCACTACAACTTCCCGCCGATTTCCGTGGGCGAGGTCAAGCGCGTGGGCGCCGTCAGCCGCCGCGAGATCGGGCACGGGGCATTGGCCGAACGCTCTCTGGAGGCCGTTCTGCCGTCGCCGGACAAGTTCCCGTACACCGTGCGGGTGGTGTCGGACATCATGGAGTCCAACGGTTCAAGCTCCATGGCCTCCGTATGCGGTGGAACGCTGGCCCTGATGGACGCGGGCGTGCCGATCAACCAGCCGGTCGCCGGAATCTCCATCGGCCGGATGAGCTGCGGAGGCAAGGTCACGCTGATCGTGGACATTCTGGGTGAGGAAGACCACTTCGGTGACATGGACTTCAAGGTGGCCGGCACGCAGCGCGGCATTACCGGCGTGCAGTTGGACATCAAGATCCGCGGCCTGACGCACCCGGAAATCCGCTCGACGCTGGAGCTGGCCCGGGAGGCCCGGCTGGGCATTCTGCGGACCATGCTCAAGGCCATCGACAAGCCGCGGCCGGACATCAGCGTCTACGCGCCGCGCATCATCACCATCAAGATCAACCCGGAGAAGATCGGCAAGGTCATCGGGCCGGCGGGCAAGGGCATCCGCGGCATCGAGGCGGCCACCGGGGCGAAGGTGGAGATCGAGGACGACGGCACGGTCAACATCTCGTCGCTGGGCGGCTACGGCCCCGCCGAGCAGGCCCGGGCCATGATCGAGGCCATCGCCGAGGAGGTGAAGGTCGGCCGCATCTACACCGGCCGCGTGACCAGCGTGAAGGACTTCGGCGCGTTCGTGGAAGTGGTGCCCGGCCAGGACGGCCTGTGTCACATCAGCGAACTGTCGGATGATTACGTGCAGAAGGTCGGCGACGTGTGCAAGGTGGGCGACATTCTGAAGGTCAAGGTGCTGCTGATCGACGAGCAGGGCCGCGTCAAGCTGTCCCGCAAGGCCGCCCTCCGCGAGGAGAAGAAGGAAAGCAAGGAGAGCGTGGAGGCCTGAGGCCCGGCGGGGATAGGTGAATCACAAACGCCACGGGGCGGCGCAGGGGCCATTCCGTGGCGTTTTTAATTGCGAATTGCGAATCCCGGCGCGCCGAGATCGGAAGAGCACACGTCTGAACTCCAGTCACGAGATTCCATC
>CAZBFW010000270.1:0-5994 GCA_964491135.1 uncultured Phycisphaeraceae bacterium
CTTGCCTTTGCTTCCGGACCAGCCATGTTTCCTTCCCGCCCGGCCCGCGGGAGCCTCGCTGTAGAACTCGAACCGGGCGACCCTCTGGGTTGGCAGCCGCATCCGCTATCAGCACTGTAAGAGTAAGAATACTACGGAGTCCGGTAAATTGGAATACTGCAAATACCCCACAGTGCCAGCGTTGTGGCAGTCTTGTGAAGGCAATCGGATTCGACCGGCGGAAGCAACACACTATATGGGCAAAATATAGGATAGACCACAATGTATTGTGTGCACCTCTTGGGTTGTACACGCGAAAAAAAACTTCGGTTAGGCAGAGTTTTTTACGGTGGCGTGTTGAAGTGGGAAACCCTCAGATAGGATCGCCCGTTGCCAAACCGCTCTCAGGCGTGGGTGGAACTGCCTGACGTCGAAATCGCCAGCCCGGTGGCGGGCGGCAGATCCGATGGATCGACGTATGGCCGCATCGTGGAGCAGCCCGACCATCGCGTCGGCCAGGGCGGACGAGTCACCGGCGCAAAC
This sequence comes from uncultured Phycisphaeraceae bacterium, assembly GCA_964491135.1. Lineage (GTDB taxonomy): Bacteria > Planctomycetota > Phycisphaerae > UBA1845 > UBA1845 > JAFGJQ01. The sequence goes on from CAZBFW010000270.1 coordinate 523, forward strand.
CATGCGGGCGTCCCGATTTGCGGTGACGATCTCCGGCACCGAACCTACATCGGTCACCACGCACGCAAGCCCGGCGGCCATGGCCTCCAGCAGGGTCAACGGCATTCCCTCTCCGTGACTCGGAAGGACGAACACGTCCGCCTCCGCGTATTCTGCGGTCAGGTGGTCGTGCGTCAGCGGACCGAGCCAGTCCACGGAGTCCAAGACACCTAACTCGCGGGAGAGAGACTGCAGGTGGGTCTGGCGGGCCTGTGGGTCATCTCCTGCCACACGCAGACGGACGGTCCTGCGCAGGTCGTCCGGAAGACAGGCCCAGGCTCGCAGAAGGTCGTCGATCCCCTTGGTCTGAGACAGCTCGCCGACGAAGAGCACGCGGTTGCCCCGGCGCGGACCACACGCGGCGTACCGTTCCGTATCCACGGCGTTGGGAAGAACGGTTGTTGCCACGCCCGGAACGCGTTGCAGGAGACGGTGACGCCAACGGTCACTCAGGACGACGACACACCGGCACAGGCGCAGATGAAGAGTGGCCCACGCACGGCCCCACGGACTCAAATCGTCCAGAAACCGGTCAAAAAACCCCCCGTGCACGTGCAGCACCACCGCTGCTCCGAACAACCGCGAGGCCAGAATGTCCAGCGTGGTCCGCCAGAACGTCCAATTGCTGCACGTGTGCAGGTGAACGACCTGGGGACGAAACGACCGCATTCTGCCACACAAGGCGATCAGTTGCCCCATATGCGCCACGATCGCCCGCCCCCGACTTCGTGGACCGGGCGGACGGGTCGTATCCAGAACGCTCAGAATGCAGTCGGGCAGCAACGCCGATTGCGCCGTCTGTCGGGCAACGGTGGCCAGCCCCCCCCGACCCGTCATGGGCCCGAGCACGAGCACGCGGACAGGAGCGACAATCGCACCGTCTGGCATGGATTCACGTCCCCGGCGAACGATTCTGCGACCGACGCGCAGGCGATGCCGCGCCCGCCCGTCCCTCGAGTTATCGGCCGCTGGCGGGGGAGACTTTTGCTCCGTGGTCCAGGGCGAGGTCGGCAGGAACCGGCGGGACTGGCCCGGATCGGGAGGGGCGGGACGAGCCGCCCGCGAGCCGTGCCCGCGATCGATGACGGGCACCACGCCACACTGGCCGGCGACCCGCGCCCAGCGAATTACATCCGGCTTCTCCGAAATGGAAGTAGCCTAAACTGCCAATTCGGCACGGCTGGTAGGAATCTGGGCGGTTTGTGCGTAGAATGGGACAGTCTGGCAGCTCCAAAGGCGGCCAGGAGCTTGTTTCCGGTCGGGTTCCTGTGATAAAACTACCAGTGGGGCAATGGGGTTGTTGTCGGGGTGGACCGCCGGGTCGATGGCCGGGGGGCGCTGAAGGTGTGGACGTGAACCCCCCGGCGCGTTGGCCGGGTAGCGGCGGTTCCATATGGTGGGACTGCAATGTATGGTGAGGGCACACAGTCTCCCATTCTGATGGCCGCGAGTTGCATTTCTGCTGGAGAGTGCGTGCGGCGGCGTTGGCCGGAAGGTTGCCTGCGGAGCCTGCACGGATTGTGCGTCGTTTTTGCGCTGGTGGCGATCGTCCTCGGAACAGGCCGGGCTGCCTCGGCCGACTCGGACTGCGGCTGCATGGATATGGTGTTCGTGGTGGATACGACCGCCAGCATGGACAGCGCGCTGCAAGCCATGGCGAGCACCAACGGGTTGCGGCTGATCGTTGATACTGCCTTGGACGCGTCTGGAGGCGATCTTCGCCTGGGGCTGATCATTTTTGATGGAGCCGCCGGAGGCGGTGAGGATTACGTTCGCGTGCTCGCGTCGTTAACGCCGGACATCGAGTCTGTGAAGACGCTTCTGGCCGGTCTGCTGGAGGAGATCGACAACGGCGGTGCGTGGGCGGAGGCGTCTGACGAAGCCTTGCGGGAGATGTTGGGCCCGACCTCCTGGTCCGCGGGCGGCAGTTTTTGCGTTCGGTCTGCGGAGCGGTTCGACGTTCCCTGGCGTGCCCAGTGCATCAAGCATGCCGTCCTTCTGACGGACAACATCCCGGGCGGCTGTGACGATCGCTACCAGTGCGAGATTGATGAGGTCAATGCGTTGGCCCGGGCGCGGCAGGCGGCGGCAGCCGGAATCGGGGTCTCGAGCATCTACGTCGGCGGCTGGCCGCAACCCTCCGGCACGCTGGAACGAATCATGCTCCGATACGCCGTCCTGACCGGCGGCACGTACGTTCCGATCGCGGGGAACGGCAACGGAACGGCGGAAGCGCTGCAGATGGCGATTGGCTCCTGTCCCGACTGCAACGGGAACGGGGTCAACGACCTGGTGGACCTGGCTTCGGGCCCAAGCCTCGATCGGGACGGCAATGGCGTTCCGGATGAATGCCAGTTGGACTGTAACGGGAACGGCCTCCCCGACGCGTTTGAGATTCTCACGAATCCGGCCCTGGATGCGAACGGTGACGCGTACCTCGATGAGTGCGAGGGGGACTGCAACTCCGACGGGTTGCCGGATGCGTGCGCTCCCGATTGTGATGGTGACGGGATTCCCGATGCGTGCGAGTTGGCGCCCCTGGGGTCCAGTGCCGACTGCAATTTCAACGGCGTCCCCGACGAATGTGAACCGGATTGCGACGGCGACGGCATCCCGGACGTGTGCGAGCTTCCACCCTTCGGGAACAGCTCCGACTGTAACTATAACGGCATCCCGGATGAATGCGAGGAGGACTGCAACAGCAATGGCGTGCCGGACGACTGCGACTTGCGAGACTGCGTCGGGGAACCCCTTCCTTCGTGGTGCGCCGACTGCAACAGCAACGGCATCCCCGACAGCTGTGACGTGGAGGCCGGGGCCCCGGACCTGAACGGGAACGGCATTATCGACGCTTGCGAAGACTGCAACACAAACGGAATTCCGGACGGATGTGACCTGAACTGTGAAGACCCGGCCTGTGTAGGGATCGTGGGCTGTGAGGGATCCTGGGACCTGAATCACAACGACATTCCTGACGAATGTGAGCCCGACTGCAACGGGAATGACGTGCCCGACGAGATGGACCTGCGCATGGGCTTCGCCTACGACTGTAATGGCAACGGGCGGCCGGACGAGTGCGATCTGCGCCTGGGTTATAGTCGAGACTGCAACGGCAATCACCGGCCGGACGAGTGCGACATTGCCCTCGGAAGCAGTGACGACTGCAACGCAAACGGCAGACCGGATGAGTGTGAAATAGCCGGTTGCCTTCCCTGGGACTGGGCCTGTCGGGACTGCAATGCCAACGAGATCGTGGATACGTGCGAACTGGCGGCGGGCACGTCGACAGACTGCAACGTGAACCTGCGGCTGGACGAGTGCGACGTTGCCCTGGGATACAGCTCCGATTGCCAGCCGGACGGCGTGCCCGACGAATGCCAGATTGACCAGTCGCATTCCGGCGCCGGCGGAACGTTCTTCTGCCAGCCGTATTTCATGACGTGCTCTGACGACGTCAACTACGACGGCGTGCCGGACGAGTGCCAGGACTGCAACGCGAATTCGATTCTGGATCCCTGCGAACTCACGTGCGGGATCGGGTGTGACCTGTACAACTGTGGTTTTGCCACGGAAGTGGAGTGCAGCAGCAACGGCATTCTCGACGAGTGCGAACCCGACTGCAACGAGAACGGAATGCCCGACGCGTGCGACTACTTCCCGGCTGACTACGACCGGGACGGTGACCACGATTTGGCGGACTTCGCGGCCTTTCAGGTGTGCATCGGGGTCGGCGGCACGCCGAGAAGCGCACATTGCGACGGCACGTTTGACCTGGTGCCCCTGGAGGGCGGTCCGGGGCTGGGGAACGACAAACTCAACGCGGCCGACTACCAGGCTTTCGAGGCCTTTCTCAGTGGTCCGATGGGCGGTCCGCACGAGCCGTGCTGGGGCGACAACCCGTACGGGAGCACCGTTCCGCCCCTGCCCTGACGCACGGATGCGCTGCTGGGGGCGCCGCAGACTCCCGTTGCCCCTCACCCGTCATTCCGTCAACCGCTCAACGGCCTCGCGATACCGGACGACCGTGTTGCGGACGATTTCCGCCGGAAGCTCCGGCCCGGGTGGCGTTTTGTCCCACTTGCCCTGCTCGCACAGGCCGGTCAGGTAGTTGCGAAGGTATTGCTTGTCGAAGCTGTCCTGGTCGTGCCCGGGTTCGTAGCGGTCGGCGGGCCAGAACCGCGATGAATCGGGCGTGAGCACCTCGTCGATCAGGATGTACTCGTCCCCCAGCCGTCCCCATTCGAGTTTCGTGTCGGCGATGATGATGCCGCGCTCTCTCGCGTGCTCGGCCGCCAATTCGTAGATCCGGATGCTGCGGTCGCGCAGCAGCGTCATGGTCTGGGTGCCCGCGATCCCGCAGGCCTGCTCGAAGGAGATGTTCTCGTCGTGGCCGGTCTCCGCCTTCGTGGCGGGCGTGAAGATGGGCACAGGAAGCTTGTCGCATTCCTGCAGGCCGGCGGGCAGGGCGATGCCGCACACCGTGCGATCCCGCTGGTACTCCTTCCACCCGGAGCCCGCGACGTAGCCGCGAACCACGCACTCGATGGGCACGACTTGCGCTTTGCGGCAGCGCATGGTTCGGCCTCGAAGCACGTCCAGATGGGCTTCCAGGCCCCGCGGCGCCTTGTCCTGGATGACCTCGAGGAGATGATGCGGCACGTCATCCGCGAGTCGGTCGAACCAGAACTTCGACATTCGAGTGAGCAATTCGCCCTTGCCGGGGATGGGCGTGGGCATCACCACGTCGTAGGCGCTGATCCGATCCGTGGCGACCAGGAGCAGTTCGTGGCCCAGATCGTACACATCACGCACTTTTCCGCGGCGAACGGGCAGATTCGGCAGATGGGTCTGAACGACGGGCGCAGAATGAACGGCGGACACAGCGCTCTCCTTGTGGGACGGAACCCGAAACCTCGTCCGGCCGCACGACACCGCAACCGAGCGGCCCCCGGCGTACGACTTATACCGCATCACCGGGCAGCCGACCAGTCGGAGCGCGGATAGGGAATCGGCGCCGGCACAGCCGGTGCCCGGCGCGAGGTGGGCGGCGTGGCCGAGGGGCGCGTCTGGATGTATACTGCGGCCGAGGTGACATTGGGGTTTCGGCCGGAGGTCAGTCCCGTGAATGCATTTCCGTGCAGTCGCTGGTGTCTGATGGTATTCACCGGCGGGGTGCTTGCCTCCGGCTGCGGCAGCCCCCCGCCGGCGAGCAGCGGCTATCTGCCCGTGGCCATTGACACGGAGGGCGGCAGCGGCGCCGACGGAGTGGTCGTGGCCGACGTGGACGGTGACGGCATCCTGGATGCGGTCAGCGCCTGGGAACATAGCGGCCGCGTGCGGCTTCATCTGCAGCGGCCGGTCGGCCGCTGGAACAACCGGACCATCGCGAGATCGGAAGAGCACACGTCTGAACTCCAGTCACCGCTCATTATC
>CAZBFW010000271.1:0-5976 GCA_964491135.1 uncultured Phycisphaeraceae bacterium
GAGATCTACACCCTATCCTACACTCTTTCCCTACACGACGTCTTCCGATCTGTCGCCGTTGGCAGGTACGGTTTCGCACGGCTGGCTGTACGTCCGTGACACCCGTACCGACCAGCTTCGGCGTGTGGCCCTGCGTCGTCCTCTGCTTCTGGTCGGGTCTCGCGCTGGTTGCCGGGTTCGGCTGCGTTCAACTCGTGTTGCGCCCGTGCATCTGGCCATCGTCCAGACAGGCACCTGCGTGATGCTGGTGGACGTGTTCGGAACGGACGGCCTCCGGGTGAACGGGGTCCGGACCGAGCGGGCGGCGTTGGCGGACGGCGATCGCATCGAGCTGCACCGCTGGAACCTGCGGCTGGAACTGCCGGAAGCCGTGCGACGGCCCCGGTGGGCGGCCTCGCCCGCCGCGGCGCTCTGCCCCGAGGACTCATCGGACCCACCTGTTACGCTTGTGCCCGACCGGCTGTACCGCGTCGGGCGGCATCCGGGGTGCGAGTTGCAGGTTCAGAGCGGGCGGACATCGCGCGTTCACGCGTTGCTGTTCCCGCTGGCCGGCGGGTGGGCCGTGGCCGACCTGTGCAGTGCCAACGGAACGTGGGTCAACGGCAACCGGGTCGCGGGGTCGCTGCGGCTGGAGCCGGGTGACGCCGTGTGTGTGGGATCGCGGCGGTGGACCTTTCAGGAGAGAGTTCCGGCCATGCCCGAAACGAGCCAACCTTCTGTATGGACCGATTTGACTGAAGAGCCCCCCCTCGAATGGGCCGATAATCCAATCGCCTCCGGTCCCGCTGGCGCGGCCCGGACGGCGTCTTGTTGGACGCCCGCGGAGTCGGCCTCTGCCCCCGTGCGGGAGGACCCGACGGTCCCGGCATTGTCCGGTGAACCATCGGCGGAGCCGCCGCAGAGGCCGGATGATCCGGTGGATCGCCCGCCCCGCACGTCGGATGGGCCCGCGATGGAGTTGCAGACCACAGACCTTGTTGCCGGGGACGGCCAAGTGACAGAACACATCGTTGATGCAGACACTGTGCTTGCGACGTGGGCATCGGACCGAGAGTCGCTGGAGGCGCGTGCGCGGGCCCTTCAGGAAAGCGAGCAGTTGCTACGCGAGAAGCATGCCCAGGTTGACGAGTGGCTGGAAGACCTGAAGCTGCAGGAGGCATCGATCCAGCCGCGGGAGCACGCGGTGGAGGATCGCGAGCAGGCCGTCGCCGCGCGCGAGGCGGAGCTGCAGATCCGGCGATCGGTTCTCCAGCAGGCCAACGACACGCTGTCCAAGCGTGAGTTGCGGGTCCAGACCCTGGAGGCCGACATCGAGAAGCGCCTGCGGGAGGCGGAGGTTCGCGAGAAGGAGCTCCACGAAAGAGAGGCGGCCATTCAGCCGGGCGAGCAGGCCCTGCTGGCGCGTCAGCGGGCCCTGCAGGCGGACGTGGAGGCCTTGGCGGATCGCGAGCTGGAGGTGAATCAGCGGGCGGAGATTCTCCGCGTGACCCAGGAGGACCTGGCGGAAACGCGCGAGCGGGTGAGCAAGGAGCGTGCCCGTTGTGAATCGCTTCAGAAGGAAATCGTGCAGCGAAGCGCGGACCTCGACGAGCGGGCGGAGATCATTCGCCGCCGCGAAGAGGAGATCAAGGGTGAGTGGGAGACAGCCCGTCGCCAGGCCGCCGAGTCGTGCATGATTCTGGAGTCCAACGAGTCCAAACAGCGAGAGATCGAAAAGCGCCTCTCGGACATCGGACGGGCCCAGGAAAACCTCCGCACGCGGCAGACGGAGCTGGAGAAACTGGCGTCGCAGACGGCCAGGGAGCTGGAAGCCATCGCGACGGAACGTCGTTCCATCGACGAGCGTGAGCAGGACCTGATCGGCCGCGAGCAGAAGCTCGCCGAGCGTCACCGCACCGTGGAACGCCTGACGGCTGAGCTGGAGAGCCGGGAAAAGACGGTGACGTGCCAGAAGCGCGAGCTTGAGCTGGAGCAGGCGAAGCACCAGAAGGCCAGTGCCGAGCTGTTTGAGCGCGAGAAGCGCATCCAGCCGCTGCATCGCGAACTCGAGGAGCGCCGGCGCAAGGTCGAAGCGGACGAGGCCGACGCCGAACGGATCCGACGCGAGCTCGAATGCCGCGCCCAGGAACTGGCGCGGGCTGAGGAGACCATCACCGAGCAGCGCGAAGCCATTGCCCTGACCCTGGGAGAACAGCAGGCGGAGCTGGATGAGCAGCGGCGGACCCTCCAGGAACGCATCGAGACGTTCAAGGCAGACCGCCGAGCCGCGGAGGAGGCTCTCGCCGCCGCCCGGTCTCACGAGGCCGCCGCCCGGGAGCTGGCCGCCGAAATCAAGCAGCGTGAGGAGGAGCTCACGCTGCGGCAAGGCGAGATCGAACAACTGGCCCGCCAGACCGCCGAAACGACGCGATCCCAGACCGATCGCCAGCGCGATCTGACCGAGAGAGAGACGGTCGTCGCGGCACGCGAGCGGGCGGCCTCCGAGGCCGAGACGGAAGTCGCGGCGCGCCGAGACGACCTGGAGCGGCGACTTGCGGACGTGAACGAACGGGAACCGCAGGTTGCCCGCGAACAGGATCGACTGGAGCGCGAACGGGCTGCGCAGCAGCAGTTCGCCCGACAGCTTGCCGAGAGCGAGGCCCGCATCAAGCAGACGGAGGCAGAGCTCTCCGAACAGCGGCGCCGCCTGGACGAAGAGACCGTCGCCCTCGCCGCTCGCCGCAGCGAACTGGACCGCCAGGCCCGCGAAGTTACGGCCGCCCATTCGGAGTTGGGCCGAAGCACACAGACCATAGAAGCCCTGCGCGCTCGCGAGGCGGATCTGGCCTCTCAGGCCGCCGCGCTGCAGGAACAGCAGCAACGATTGAGCACGGAGCGCGAGGCGGTCAAGGAGCAGGCCCGGCAACTCCGCGAGAAGCTCGCCCAGCTCAAATCCGCGTGGGAAGAGGCCAAGCGTCGCGAACAGGCCGTTGCGGCCCGAGAAACCGAGCTTGCACGCCGCGAGTCGGCGCTGGAGCCCCGTTCCGCCGCCCATGCGCCCGCGGTTTCCGCCGAGGGGGCCGATGCGCTCGCCGCGCAGCAGCAGAAACTCGCGGCCTTGGCTCGCAGCCTACAGGATCGGGAGCGTGAGCTGTTCGAACGAGAGACGCAACAACGAGAATATGCGGCCGTCGTTGGCAATATTGCAGACACGTTCGAGCGACTGCAGGGACAGTTGAGTGCGACGCCGAAGCCCGCGGCGGCCCGGGCGGTCGACGAGCCGGCGGCATCGGCGTCCGACCCGCCGCGGGCCTCTCGTTCGGCACCCGGACCCGGCGACAGCGCCACCCCGGGTTCATCGCGCCCGCTCAATCGCCCGGCCCTCCGATCGGCCATCGACATCCTTCGCCGGTTGGGCGCCAAGGGCACGGACGAGGAACTGCAGGCCAAGCTCGCCCGGAACCCCCTGGATCGCCCAACACCGTCCGGTAAGTCGTAGGCGTCGTACGCACAACGCGCCATTGCGGGACTCCGCCGGCCACGAAGCCCGGTCGGTCACGGTGTCTGCGGCGTACTTCGATGGGTTCCCCAAACCCGCCCCCCGAATTGCCCGATAGATCAGACTGGGATCGTCTCAACGCGGTCGTTCGCGTCCATTGGCGTAACTTGCCTATGTCTCTGATCTTATATCGAACCATTCTCGCGGAGCTGGAGTCGCAGCTCCTCACGGTCTGCCAGATACGGTCGGACAGTGCCGTGCAAGCGGACGCCAAGGCCGCTTTGGCGCCCACGAGGGGGCGCCGTGTGGTGCTCGCGATCTCGGATGACGAGGGGCTCGCACTGCTCATCGTGACGTTCAGCGAGAGCGTCTGCCGTGAGATGGTGGTTCGCTCGTGGGGAGGAGACGCCATCGACTATACGGAGGAGCAGTACAACGCGTGTCTGACGGAGTTCAGCACGAACCTGCTTCGCAGAGTCCGTCGCGCGCGGCCGGACGATCCGAGCCCTCCCGTCGCCGTCTCGCGAGCCACGGCGGAAATGGGTATCCCCGCCTCCAGTGCCGCGACGGGCAGTGAACTGCGAACGTCCGCCGGCACCGTGTTCACAGCGTTCGTTCCTGCTGCCCGTCCGGTGCGGAGCCAACGCGCGACGAAGTCCCCCGCCGCGGCCTCCCACGCGTCTCCCGCGCCGCGCGAGACCGGAATGGCCGGCACGCCGAAATCCGCGCAGGGACATGTCCACCAGGTTCTGGTTGTGGACGACGATCCGGAGTCGTCCAACCTGCTATCTAAGTGCTTGTCAGACTTAGGGTTGCAGGTTCACGAAGCTCGGACGGGGCAGGCTGCCCTCAATGCCATCGAGATTTCGGACATCAGTCTGGTTCTGCTGGATTACGAGATGAACGGGATGAACGGGTTGGAGTGCCTGCGGCTCATCCGCGCCGGCCGATCCCAGCCGCGCGTCATCATGGTCACAGCCACCAAGTCTCCCCAAGTGGTCAAGGCAGCCACGGCCTTGGGCATTTCAGGCTACGTCATCAAGCCGTACGATGTTCTCGACGTGAAGAGCCGAGTGTCGCGGCTGCTGTTTGGAGAGCCGGTCGCCGCGAGCTGACGGCGGAGCGCCGTCTCGCGGTGATGCCGGATGCGCGGCGGGCGGTCGGCTCCGCCGTGGCATCGGCGGTTTCGATGCCCGGTTTGCCGCGGGTCCGGGCTTGTTCGGGGCTTGCGGCCATCCGGGGATTGCCTGATAATGCGGAATCTCCCGCATATGTGCCGCGGGAGGCGCAACGGGGTTTTGTTTAACCGCAGGTCGACGAACAAGATGGGAGAATTGCTGGACGCACTGCGTCGCCTTCAGGAGGTGGAGCGCCAATTGGCGGAACTTCGTCGCGGAGAAGAGAAGCGCAAGCGTCAGATCCAGTTGCAGAAACGCCAGATCGCGAAATCCACCGAGTTCATTCATCAGAAGCAAGCCGAATTGCGGCAGAACCAGATGGAGGTGGATCGACTTGAGCTTGATCTGAAATCCAGGGAGGAATCCCTTGCCAAGCACCGGGCCGCTCTGAACAAAGCCAAGACGAACCGCGAATACGCGACCATCCTGACTGCCATCAACACCGAGAAGGTTGATTCCGCCAAGCTCGAGGCGCGGGAACTCCAGATCATGTCCTCGGTGGACGGCGTCAAGGCCGCCATCGGCCAGAACCAGGAGCAGTTGCTCACGCTGAACCAGCGGCTGGCCGAGGCGGAAAGACAGCTTCAGGAGTACATCGAGGGCATACGCGGGCAACGCAGCACGCTGGAGGCCGAGCGGGACCGCGTCGCTGAGGCCATACCGCCGGCGACACTGGCGACCTTCGCCCGCGTGGCGGAACACCACGACGGAGAGGCGCTGGCCGAGATCGTTCGACTCCATCCCAAACGGGACGAATTCGCGTGCGCCGGCTGTCACATGAAGGTGACCCTGGAGATCGTCAACGCACTTCAGTCGCGAGACGAGATGCAAAGCTGCGATGCGTGTGGACGGTTACTGTACCTGAACATCTGACGCGGCCGGGCCGGGCGGCGGCTCCTCTCCCGGGCCTGTTTCCCGCCGGCACAGCACGCCCACGTCGTTGTGAAGCTCCGGCAGAATCCGGTCCAGACGCGGCGTGACTTCATACCGACCCTGCCGCAGCGCGCGGCGAACCGCGGCCACCTTGTCCCAGCGCAGATCGGGCAGGTCGTCAATACGGTTCTTCCAGAACGCCAGATCCCGGTCCAGATCGTCTTGGGTCGTGGGCCGCCCCATGATGCTATTCCTCAATCGCCGGGCGGAGTCGGGCATGCCCGCCCAGGTGTTTTTGCCCTATTTGCCCCCTTTCTCCAGTTTTCGGACAATCCGGGCTCAGGCTGAATGGAAACGGGGTTCGTGTCGTTTCTGTTTCGACACAGTGAGCGGGACGGTGAGTCCGGCCAGGACGGTTCTCGGACGCCGGCTCCCCTCATCTGTGCG
>CAZBFW010000272.1:0-5943 GCA_964491135.1 uncultured Phycisphaeraceae bacterium
GAGCGGTGACTGGAGTTCAGACGTGTGCTCTTCCGATCTATGGTCAGGCCGAGCCCGGTGCCTCCGAACCGCCGGGTCGTGGAGGCGTCCGCCTGCGTGAACGGCTGGAAGAGGCCGGCCAACTGCTCCTCGGTCATCCCGATGCCGGTATCCACCAAGTCGAACTCCAGCATGGGAGATTCCGCCTGTCGGTTGAGGCGGACGACCAGTCGTACTCCGCCCACCTCCGTAAACTTGAACGCGTTGCCCACCACGTTGATCAGGATCTGGCGCAGACGGGTGGGATCGGTGCGGATGGTCTGAGGAATGGGGCCCTCGTACTCGATGCGGAGCGACAGACCCTTGGCATCCTGCCGGACGCGCATCAGAGACGCCAGGTCGGCGAGAATCTCACACGGCGAGCAGGTCAGCGTCTCGAGGGTGACCCTGCCCACCTCAATCTTGGACAGATCGAGGATGTCGTTGATGAGTTGCAGCAGATGGTCCGCGTTGCGGACCACGGTGGCCAGGTGCTCGGCGTGTTCGCGCCGGCCGAAGGGACAGACCCGGGGGCAGCCCTCGGCGGCGAGATTGACGAACCCCAGGATGGCGTTCATGGGTGTGCGGATTTCGTGGCTCATGTTGGCCAGAAACGCGCTTTTCGCTCGCGTGGCGGCTTCCGCCGCGTCCTTGGCCGAGCCCAGTTCCTCCAGGGCCGCCTCCAGCTTTCGGGAGGTCCGTCGCTCGCGCTCCAGAGCCTCCGTCAGGAGAGTGTTGTTCTCGCGGAGCTCCGCCTCGGCGCGCTTGCGGTCCGTGATGTCGAGGAACGTTTCAAGCAGATAGGCTTGATCGTTGACCAGGACGGGCACCACCGTTTTGAGGATGGGAATGGTACGTCCGTCCCCCGCGTGCAGATCGCACTCCTTGGTCTCGGTACTCAGTCCCCGATCGATAATCGGACACGCTCCGTCGCCGGGCGGACAGATGTAGGTGTGACAGGAGCAGCCGACGATCGCGTCGCGGTCCAGTCCGATCATACGGCAGGCTGCGGGGTTTGCCTCCACGATCGTCCGCGTGCCGGCGTCCACGGCAATCACGCCGGCCTGCACGGAGTCCAAGATGGTCTGGAGCCGCTGCTCGCTGTCCACGAGTGATTCCCTCGCCCGTTCGGCCTCACCGCGGGCCAGTTCGGCCTCTTCCATCATGTTGAAGGCGGTCTGGGCGGCGCGCTCTCGCTCGTGGACGGCCTCTCGCAGTTCCGTATTGGCCTGGGCCAGCTCGCTCGTCCGGAAGGCCACGCGCTGTTCAAGCGAAGCGCGAGCCACTCGCAGGCTATCGGCCAGCGCGTTGAAGCTCCTGCCGAGCCTGGCGATCTCGTCGTTCCCGGACACGACCAGCGGATCGGGAGAGGGGCCGTCGGCCTGGTCCGCGATCTGTCGGAAGTGCTCCGTGATGAGAGCCAAACGGACGGACACCATCCGGCGGAAGACGAAACCGATGGTGGAAAACAACAGCGCGAGCCCCGCCAGCATGATCGAGGACTGTCGGATCACGCCGGCCGTCATGTGGGCGTAGGCTTTGTCGGTGGGAATGGCCACGGTGTCCAGGGCGATGACTTCACCAACGGGTCGATGGAAGCCGGCGATCTCGCCGTAGCGCTCTCGCAGGGTTGCCGGTGCATCTTCCGGGCGGCCGTGACAGCGGAGGCAGCTTTCCTCCATGCGCCGGGCGCTGAAGTGCGCGTAATACTCCCGCCCGTCCAGCCGGATGGGGCCCGACCATCGGTCGACGTCCGGGTTCTCGTTGAAGTAGCGAATCATCGCCAGCTCGTCCGCAGTGGCCTGGTTGGCGGGATTGCGAGGATTGTCGGAGGAGAACTTGAGGATGTAGTCCGGGAACTGGGCGCGGACCTTCTCGAAGATGCTGCGGGCCACGAAGCTCGTGGACATGGTTTCGGGAATGAACCCGTCCGGACCCACGTAGCCCTCCATCACGGTTCGGATGCTCTGCTGGACATAATCGCGGATGGCCAGGTCGAAACTCAGGGCGAGCGAGGCCGTCTGATGGTGCAACTCTTCGGCCTGGCGTCGGGCGGACACGTAAGCGGAGTAGAGCACCAGGCCGAGGGCGAGCGCGGCAATGACGCCTACGGGCACCAGGAATCGTGTGGCAATGCTTCTCATCGGTGCCATTCTTCGGAGGTCCGTCCGCCTATACGGCTCGCGCCGGCGACCATCAGCCCCATGGCGAGGCGGACGCGCGGCGGCCGGCGATGGCAGGCGTGCTTGCCCCTTGCGGGAGAATCACGTCCAATCGCTCAGCCAATCCGCGGCGCTGCGCGGCGTGCTGCCGATCCCCGGCCCCGCGCTCTCCGAATGCGCAGGCAGGTCATCGGCGCAGTGGTCGCGCCGTCGTCCAGGCCTCGGTCGCCAGACCTGTCTGATGGGGATATCGACGCCGCGATCGGGCCGCTCCGGCTCCAATTTCCATCGACCCCGCGGGCTGCAGTCCGATACTCTCGGATGTGCGCTGCGTCTGATAAGCGGATTGGCTCGGGCGGTGCGGGGCCCTCGGGATCAGGCCTCGGCCAGGCCCTCGCGGATGGCGAAGCGGGCGAGTTCGACGCGGTTGTGAATGTCGAGCTTGGTCATCAGGTGAAACGTGTGCTGTTCGACGGTCTTGGCGCTGATCCCCATGAGCTGGGCAATTTCCTTGTTGAGCATGCCGCGGGCGATGTATCGGACCACCTCCAACTCGCGCCGGGTCAGTGACGACACGCGGGTCTGCACGGGGTTGGTCAGCTTGGCCCCCTCGGAGTCAACGGTGATGCGTGACTGCACTTCGGGCGAGAAGTAAACCCCGCCGGCGGCCACGGTCTGAATGGCGTCGATCAGCTTGTCGGGCGGTTCGCTCTTGGTGACGTACCCGGCGGCCTCGACGGCCAGGGCCTGCTCAATGTAGCGATCGTGATAGAACGCACTCACGAAAATGATGCTCGTCTCCGGACACTGCGCGGTGATGGACCGCGCGGCACTGAAGCACCCCAGGCCCGGCATGTCGATGTCCATCAGCACGATATCGGGGCGCTCGCGAACGGCCACGCTCAGGGCGTCGTCCGCGTTGCTGACCGCGTCCACAACCTGAACATTGTTCACGTCTTCGAGCCACTTGGCCAGCGCCCCGCGCATCATGGCGTGGTCGTCGGCAATCAGGATTCGCAGGGTCTTGGTCACGGGCATGTTGTTTCGCTCTTGGGGTCTGTCACGAGTTGAGCCACCAGTTGCCCGATCTCCGCCATCTGGAAAGGCTTGGGCAACAAGTACGAATTCTCGTCGATCTGGTCCTCCAAGTCAACGTGGGCGTGGGCCGTGATGAGAATTGCGGGTAATCTTATACCTGCACCTCGAATCTCACGCAGACAGTCAAGCCCGCCTCGCTTGGGCAGATCAATATCGAAGATCAGCAGACGGATGTCCGCCTGGTGCTCCCGGAAGCGCTCCATGGCCGCCACCCCGTCGCCGGCCGGCATCACACGATAGTTAAACGACTGCAAAGTTGAGGTGATGATCTTACGGATGTAGTGGTTGTCCTCGGCCAGCAGGATGGTCTGTCCGTTGCCGCGGGGCTCCACCGCGGCCTTATCGGACTCGCGGCGGGCATCCGGGGGCACACAGGGCAGCGTAATGGTGAAAGTCGACCCCAGGCCGGGCTGGGACGACACCTCGATCGTGCCGCTGTGTTCGTTGACGATGCTCAGGGCAATCGCCAGCCCCAGCCCCGTGCCGGTCCCCCGGGGCTTGGTGGTGAAGAACGGCTCGAAGATCCGACGCTGGACGTCGGGAGACATGCCCGTTCCGGTATCGCGCACGATGACGCGGGCGGCGGCCCGAGCGGCCTCCGCCTTCTCCTCCGTGGGCAGGGGCGGAGCACCACTGACCATGACGCGGAGGCTTCCGCCGTTCGGCATGGCGTCACGGGCGTTGATGGCCAGGTTCAGGATGACCAGGTGCAGCTGGGAGCTGTCCGCGGATACCCACAGCGGTTCATCACTGTCGATCTCCACGTCCAGTTCGATGGACGCCGGCAGGATGCGCCGCATGAAACGCACCGTCTCGTCGACGAAATGGGTCAGGTCGACGGGCCGCTTCTCCGTGGGCACCCGACGGCTGAAGGACAACAGCGAACGGGTGACGCCCTTGGCCTCTTCGGCGGCGTGCTCGATGAGGCTGAGGGCATCGAGGGCCGCGCTGTCGGCGGCCATCTTCTTGCGGAGCTGCTCGGTGCCGCCCAGCATGATGGTCAGCAGGTTGCTGAAATCGTGGGCGACGCCCGCGGCGAGCTGGCCCAGCGCCTCCATCTTCTGGGCCTGGTGCAACTGCTCTTCGAGCTGGGCCTTCTCCTCTTCCATGGTCTTGCGGCGGGAAACGTCCAGGATCACGCCGTCGCGAATAACGTTGCCGTCCTCACGCAGGTGCAGGCGGGCCAGGTCTCGCACCCAGCGCACCCCACCGCCGGTGGTCAGCAGCCGGTACTCCATGTCCACGCTGTGGAGCGTGCGGACGGAGGCGGCCACGGCCCGTAGCAGCGGTCGCCGGTCTTCCGGATGCACGAACCGCAGACTCTGCCGCGGAGCACGCACGATCTGTTCGGGGGCTACGCCGATCATCTCCCGGAGCCCGGGGCTGATGTAGGCGAATACGACCTTGCCGTCCGGCGTGTACACGGCCCGATAGACCGCGCCAGGCACATTGGCGGCGATGGTCGCCAGGCGCTGCTCGCTTTCCCGCAGCGCAGCCTCCGCACGTTTGCGGTCCGTGATGTCGCGACCGACGGCCTGGATCTCCATGGTGCCGCCGTGCTCGTCGCGGATGGCGTTGATCTCCCACTCGATCCAGCGCTGGCCGAACGCGGTGGGCGCCCGCTGCTCGTAGCACGTGCGGTACGGCGGCCATTCGAGTTGGTCGATCACATCCCGCATGGCGGAGCGGTCCGCGTCGCCCGCCAGCTCCAGAAAAGGCAGGCCGATCAACTCATGGCGCGGTCGGCCGAACATGCGGACAAACGCCTCGTTGACGAACGTGATGGAGCCGTCCCGGTCGATCCGCGTGATCAGATCCTGCTGCGACTCCACCAGGCCGCGGTACCGTTCCTCGCTCTTACGGAGCTGCTCTTCGACCCGTTTCTGGGGAGTCACATCACGCGAGATACCCACGATACCGTGGTACCGCCCGTCGTTGCCGCGGATCGGCACCTTGGTGGTGGAAATCCAGCGATGCTCGCCGTCGGCGCGGCGCATGCGTTCGCCCTTGCCGATAACGCCACGGCCGGTCCGGAGCATGGCCTGTTCGTCCGCGAAGGCGCTGCGGGCATGCTCCAACTCGAAGAAGTCGAAGTCGGTCTTCCCGATGGCCTCGCCGGGGGCGACGCCGAGAATCTCCGCCTGGGCCCGGTTGATGCGGGTGAACCGGCTCTGTTCGTCCTTGAAGTAGATCGTGTCCGGAATGTGGTCCATCAGGGTGTGGAGCAGGTCACGCTCCCGGGCCAGCGCGTCCTCGGCCTCGCGCCGCTTGGCCGCCTCCTGCTCCATTTCCGCAACGCGGGCACGGAGTTCCTCCAACTCCCCAAGGAGCTGGTCTCTGGTTTTCTGCGAGTCGCTCACGCCTTGGGTCTCGTGCATCCCCGATATGCCTCCCCCACCCGATATGCCTCCCCCACTAAGCCATTTTATAGAGCCGGGCCCTCATTTGCAAAATGTCCCGAACCGCGGTACCGTGCCGCGCCCCCGATTCGGTACGCTGGTCGGGGGGAGGACATCCGGGTATAACCTTATATCGGACCGTGCACGAGGTCAGCGATTCCATGCCGGCTGAATCGCCTGCACGAGACCCGGGGGCGTAGCTCAGTTGGTAGAGCAACGGCCTTTTAAGCCGTAGGTCTTGGGTTCGAGTCCCAACGCCCTCAGTG
>CAZBFW010000273.1:0-5908 GCA_964491135.1 uncultured Phycisphaeraceae bacterium
CCGGTGTCGCCGCCGCGGAACTGGCCGGCCGTGGTGAACCGAGCGGAGACGGCCGCGGAACTGGAGGCGTTGCATCAGTGCGTGAACCGGGGTACTCCCTACGGCCAGGGCCCTTGGCTGTTGCGGACGGTGCGGAAGCTGGGCCTGGAATCGACGCTTCGCCCCCGCGGCCGGCCGCGCAAACACCCGGCCCGGTCAGCGAAGCAGCCGATGAGGCGCAGAAAAGATTCCTGACCCCTTTTTCTTCCGGCTGACGGGGAGATTGTTGAGAGAAGAGAAGGAGGGGGCGGCCACCCCCACCTGAAGGTGGCGGCACTGGCCGGTCGGCTGAAGCCGACCACAAGCTGGAGGCAAGAGACTCCAAAAACGAGACTGGAATGGATGGGAGGGGCGGAGGCCGTACCGTGTGGCGGCGGGGAAGGCCCGTGAACGAGCCTGGGGCGGTGGGCGGAGAATCGGCACTGCTCAAGAGCGGTGGCACACGGGGGATGGGCACTGCTCAAGAAGCAGTGGCACACAGGGGATGGGCACTGCTCAAGAAGCAGTGGCACACACACGTTTCATTCGTAAACGTGAGAACTCATCGCGCTGCGAATGGAAGCCGACCCGAACTCGCCTGCGACAATTCCGCAGAATCCAGGCAAGAGGCCGCGATTCGCGTGCCTGGCGCGGCGCCCGGTTCGGGCCCGCGCCATGCCTTGACAGGGATCGACAATCGCGTGTAATCCCCCACTAAGTGCGGGGGAGTGGCTGGGCGGCACCGCCTCCTCCGCAAAACGGTGATGCTGTCGCCCGCGTGCCAGACCCCGCCGCGCGAGGTCGGGCCACCCGCCGGACGAATCGCCGAGGAGAGGATCCGATGTCCAGCATTCACGCAGCAGGTCCCTATGCCCTGGTCGGAATCGACGGTGGAGCGACGGAGGTCAAGACCCACCTGGTGCGCCTGGAAGGCCCGCCCAGCGCCCCCCTCTTCCGCCTGGGCGAGATCAGCGCATCTCGCAAGTATGAGCGGGTGGTCGGGTTCCGGCCGGTGGACGTGGCCGAGCAACTCAAGCAGAGGGGCGACCCCGACCTGACGCCCGCCGAGAAGGAGCAGGGCCGCCGCTACGTGGAAGCCACGGCCCAGACCATCGTGGAGGTCGCCCGACAGGCCGGCACAAACCAGGTGCTGATCGGCATGGGCATGCCCGGACTGAAGACCCCCGATGGGCGGGGCATCGCGGTGATCAACAACGGGCCTCGCATCCCGGACTACCTGGACGATCTGGACGAAGCCCTGGAGGGCGCCGGCATCACGCTGGTGGCGCCGGTCTCCCGGCTGGGCAGCGATGCGGACTACTGCGGCATGGGCGAGGAATATGCGGCCGACGGCCTGTTCCGCGATGTCCAGCACGCCTATTACCTCGGCGGCGGCACCGGCATCGCAGACGCCATGAAGCTTCGCGGCCAACTCGTCCCGTTTGACGAGGCCAAGCCCTGGATCCAAAAGGCATGGCAGATCCCGTCGTGCCTGGGCCCGACGTTCGAGAAGCTGGCCTCCGCCCTGGGGCTCAGCACCGCCTACGCCAACCTCCTGGGCATCAGCATGGCCACCCTCGCCAAGGAAGAGCGCTATCCGGAAGCGGAAGCCCTCCGGGGTGACGTGCTGGCCGAATCGGTGCTGGAGGGCGCGTCCCTGGTCCTGGCCGAGTTGATCTTCGAGCGGGTCAATACCATCAAGAACGGCCGGGCCGACGTGCCGCATCGAGGGCAGGCGTACCTGGAGCTGCGCGGGGACCATCCGTTTCGCGGCACGCTGCTGGATCGAATCGTGATCGGCCAGCGCGTGGGCAACATGTACGACGAGCCGCAGTTTGCCGACGCGTTCAAGAAGAAGCTGGACCGCTGCCTGACCCGGCTGATCCTGAACTCCGACGACGCGGAGCTGCGCAAGCACTACCTGGCGAGGGATACGATCCGGCCGGGCATCGTGGTGGCATCGAAGCTCCGCGAAGCCCCGGCCATCGGCGCCGCGATCGACGCCGTGCGCTGCAACGCGCACCTGCTGCAGGGGCAATAGTGCGAGGGAGGGCTCATCTCCGCACGTCCGGCCGCCGTTCGCGACGGGCACGGGCACCTCGGGACGCCTGTGAACCGTACGGTTCGTGCCTGTGCGCAGGGTCGGAACATCGGCGGTGCAGGCGGGATAATCAGGCATAGGCGCTGCGGAAGGTCTTGACGACGAAGATCGTCAGCGCACCCAGCATGACCAGGAAGAACGCTACAGCAATGTAGTTCCACTCTCCATGGGGACGAGATTTACCCTCAGCACCGGCCAGGTAATCGATAACGAGCTTGCCGTCGGCGGGGGGCTGCCAGTCCAGAGACTGGGTCATCGAATCCGTACGCTGAGCCCCGCCCTCTTCGGCAAACTCATAATACACGACCAGGACCGTTCCCTTGCGGTGCATCTGCATCCGCTGGGTGCGAGAGATCGTCGCTTCGGCCGTTTTGCCCCAGATCGCATACTTCATTTCCTGGCAGGAGCAGTAGGTGGATACCAGGAAGAGCATGCCCACAAAGAGCATGATCTTGAATCGGCGGGTGTCGTCTTCCATGCCTGTCGTCCCCCATACGAAGCCGGTGTCCTTCACGGCACGAACGGATCACGGCACGCATGGATGTGGCCGCAGCCGTCCGAACCGAACTGCCCGCCATTCTACCGAGTTGCGACGGTCAGCCGCAACCGGCGGAACGCCGGATGCCTGACCTCATCTGCCGCTCTCCTGCACGAATACGCCGAGTGCGCGCAGCGGGCCGGGGCCGCCCCACGAAACACTCTTTCCGGTCTGCCGTCCCCGTGAGACCCGACCCACCGTGGGACCGGCCTTTTGGCCGGTTTTCTCTCCTCCCAGTTTCGAGTCTCCAGCTTCTTGTTTCCAGACGGTGGTTGGCTTCAGCCGGCCAGCCGCGCGATGGCGCACTACTCCGTCCGCCACAGAGGGAGCCGCGGCACGCAAGGAGGAGGGAACGCTGCTCAAGAAACAGCCGCACACGGGGAGAGAAACTCGAAAAAACGACTCACGCCGCGAAGGGTCGCGCTGTACAATGGCCGGACACGGCCCTACGGCGCACCCGAGCCAGGTCGTCTGGGGAAAGCCGGCCTGCTCCGGTTCCAGGGGCCGCAGTACACATCAGGAGGTCACCATGGAATACTCGATCAGTCCGGACGGTGAACGGTTCCCGCTGCCGAGTGAGGCCGACTATGCCTCGGAGTTTGAGCGGCTGCAGAAGATCGTGGCCGAGAAGCGCCGGCAGGGCCTGGAGATCGTGGTCGTGGTGGGCGTGGGATTCGTCGGCGCCGTGATGGCCGCCGTGGTCGCCGACACGGTCGACAAGGCAACCGGCAAGCCGAGAAAGTTCGTCATCGGCATGCAGCGCCCGAGCCCGCGCAGCTACTGGAAGATCGCCTACCTGAACCGCGGCGTTCCGCCCGTGAAGGCCGAGGATCCGGAGGTGGACGAGATCATCCCGCGCTGCGTCAAGGACAAGGGCACGCTGATCGCCACGTACACGAATGAGGTGCTCAAGCTGGCTGACGTCGTCGTGGTGGACGTCCAGTGCGACTACCTCAAGAAGGACCTGGGCAACCTGGTCACCGGCCACGCCGACATGGCCGCCCTGGAGAAGAGCTTTGAGGTCATCGGGCGCTACATCCCGCCGAACTGCCTGGTCCTGATCGAAACAACCGTGGCGCCGGGGACGACGGAGTATGTCGCGCTTCCCATCCTCAAGCGGGCGTTCGAGGGACGGCAGATCGGGTCGGAGCCCCTGCTGGCTCACAGTTTTGAGCGGGTGATGCCCGGCCGGAACTACGTCGCCAGCATCCGTGACTTCTGGCGGGTCTGCAGCGGCGTGAACGAGGAGAGCCGCCGCCGCGTCACGAAGTTCCTCTCGGAAGTGCTGAACGTCGAGCGGTTTCCGCTGACCGTGCTCGACCGGCCGATCGAGAGCGAGACCACCAAGATCGTCGAGAACAGCTTCCGGGCCACCATGCTCGCCTTCCTGGACGAATGGAGCCTGTTCGCGGAGCGCAACGGCGTGGACCTGATCAAGGTTGTCCAGGCGATCAAGGTCCGTCCGACGCACGACAACATCATCTTTCCAGGGCCGGGCATCGGCGGGTACTGCCTGCCCAAGGACGGCGGCCTGGGCATGTGGGCCTATCGCCACCTGATGGGTTTTGAGGACGACATCTTCAAGATCACGCCGACGGCGATCAACGTGAACGACACGCGGGCCCTGCACGTGGCGGAACTCACCCGCGACGCCCTTCGCAACATGGGCAAGATCGTGGCGGCCGCCCGTATTGCCCTGCTCGGGGCGGCGTACCGTGAGGACGTCGGCGACACGCGCTACAGCGGCAGCGAGCTGGTCGTGCGCAAGCTCACGGAGATGGGGGCCGAGATGCGCGTCCACGATCCATACGTCCAGCACTGGTGGGAGCTGGAGGCGCAGGACACGTACCCCTCGCCCGGCCACAGCTGGGCTCGCTTCTTCCGCAACCAGGATCGCCTCAAGGACGTGCGGGTCCAGCCGGATCTGGCCGAGGTTCTCAAGGGGGCGGACGCGGTGATCCTGGCCGTCCGTCACAAGCCGTACCTGGAGCTTTCGCCGGACGAGGTGGTGCAAATGACGGGTCGGCCGACGTGCATCATCGACTGTTTCGGCATCCTGGACGACAACCGGATCCGCCGGTACCTCGAGTTGGGCTGCGAGGTAAAGGGCCTGGGCCGCGGGCACGTCAAGCGGATCAAGGACGAAGTGGCCGCCGCCCGGCCGGCTCCCGAATAGTCGGGCCGGCGTGCCGATGCAGACGAGGAGCGTGCAGCGAAGCATCAAAGAGGTTATTGAGCGTCCTGTCTGTCCGAAGTACATTTCCACCATGTCGGAATGGCACGACAACATCGGGTTCTGGCACGAGATGGCGCCCGCGATGTTCACCGAGCAGCGCATGCAGAGCGCCGCCGGCGAGGTGGAGGACGTCATCCGGCTGCTGAACCTGGCGCCCAGCTCGTCCATTCTGGATCTGGCCTGCGGACCGGGCCGGCACGCCGTCGAGTTTGCCCGCCGCGGCCATCGTGTCACCGGAGTGGACCGCACCGGGGAGTACCTCCGGAAGGCCGCCGAACGGGCCGCGCGCGACTCGCTGCAAGTGGAATGGGTCCACCAGGACATGCGCACATTTGCCCGCCCCGGGGCTTTTGACGCGGTGGTCAACCTGCTCACGTCGTTCGGCTATTTCTGCGATGCGGTGGACGATCGCGCCGTAGTCCAGAACGTTTTCGCGAGCCTGAAGCCCGGCGGCCGATTTCTCATCGATCTGATGGGCAAGGAGGTGCTGGCCCGGATCTTCCGGCCTCGAGACTGGCAGGAACTGCCCGGCGCCTTGCTCCTCGAAGAGCGCAAAGTGGATGCGGGCTGGTCGACGCTGGACGTGCGTTGGCTGATGATCGGAGAGCACGACCGACGCGAGTACCGGTTCCAGCTTCGGCTCTAGTCCGCGGCCGAACTCTCCGCCCTGCTCCGAAGCGTCGGCTTCGAGACGCTCGCCACGTACGGGTCGTTTAGCGGAACCCCCTACGACCAGAACGCAGAGCGACTGATCGTGCTCGCGTGCAAGCCGGTCGTGCCCTGACAGCAATGTCCGAAGGAGGGCGTCTGGTTCGCGGCGTGCGGAAAACCAAGAACTGGGCGAGGCAAAAAGCGCTGCAGTACACGCTCGCGAGGTGTCGCAGGTGGCCGAGGGAAATCAGGCGGAAGGCCATTCGGGATGTATCGCCAAGCCTTGCGGCAACAAGGAGTTACATCCATTGGTCAGGGGCGGACTTGAACCGCCGACACACGGATTTTCAGTCCGTTGCTCTAC
>CAZBFW010000274.1:0-5896 GCA_964491135.1 uncultured Phycisphaeraceae bacterium
GGTGGAGATTCAGGATCCCAAGCAGGGTCTGAACATCGCGGCGGCCAACGTGGATTGCTCCTTTGTGCCGGAGCCGACAGAGGGGGGCGAGCCCCGGATCGACAAGGCCCGGATCGCCGGCGACCCGGCGGGTTCACCCGCTTCTCTGGAGTTGGATGATTTCGGCATCCAGGGTCGGGTGATTCACCTGGACGCCGGCCGCCAGGATGCGGAGGTGCCCGGCGCGGGCCGCCTTCGGTTTACCAGTCGAAGCGACCTGGACGGCCGGGAGTTGAACGAGCCGGTGCCCATCGCCATCACCTGGACCCAGGGCATGACCTTCCGCGGCCAGGCGAACCGGGCGTTCTTTGACGGCGCTGTCCACGGGGCGTCGGAAGACAGCTCGCTCGACTGTGACCGTATGGTGTTGGCCTTTGAGGATCTGGCCGAGTTGGACCAGCCCGCCGGCCGGGACGCCGAGGAGAAATGGTGGATCTTCGCCCCGCTGATCCGCCCCGACGAGAAGGACGACGGGTTCACGCCTTCGGGCCCGCAGGTGCGGCGGCGGCTGATCGGGCTCTCCGCCATCGGCAAAGCGATCGCCCTGACGGGCAGCCAGGATGCCGAGACGGGGGCGGTACTGAGTCGGGCCCGGCTGTCCTCGTCACGAATCGATCTGGATTTGAAGGGCCGCCTGGTCTCCATCGAAGACGCCGGCGACCTGCTCATCGAGGACTACAGGGTCCGCCGGTCTCGACGACGGGCGGATACGGACCAGGGGACGAACCCGTTCGGCGTGCTGGGCGGCGGCGAGCCGTCGCAGACGTACATGAAGTGGGGCGGCTCCATGCGGTACGACCTGCGCTACCAGGCGGCCAGCTTCGACCGAGAGGTTTTGCTGATGCACAAGAGCGGTGCGAAAATGGTCCTCACCGATCGAGTGCTGCCCCCGCAGGATGCGCCGGCGCCGGACAAGGAATCAGGTCGGGACGCAACGCTGACCTGTCAGTCCCTGTTCATCCAATTCGCACGCGAGCTTGCGGACGGGGAGAAGACGGCCGGCCGGACGGGCATTGGCTCACTCAGCGGATTCTCGCTGGATAAGTTCCAGGCCGAGGGCGACGTGTACTTCACGGACTCCAAGGTCTCCGTGACGGCCAGTCGCATCACGTACAGCGAGGACCAGACGCTGCTGACGATCTTCGGCTCACCCGCGCTGCTGTACGATGAGCGGGGCGAGTCCTTCCGGTCGTACCAGGGTCCGCGGATTGACTGGAACCGTAGGTTGAACCTGATCGAGGCGTCAGAATCCTCCATCTTCTCGCGGTAACGCGCCGCGAGCCGCGACTGCACAAGCTGCCGACCGGACGAGCGACGTGGGCGCGGTCTCCAGAGGGCAGGAGCAGCGACAATCGATGGCAGAGACACCGGCAGGGGGAAGGCGACCCCGCGAAAACTGGGGCACCAAGCTCGGCGTGATCCTGGCCGTCTCGGGGTCGGCCGTCGGGCTGGGCAACTTTCTTCGCTGTCCCGGCAAGGCGGCCGCCAACGGCGGGGGTGCATTCCTCATCCCGTACTTCATTTCGTTGCTGATCCTGGGAATCCCCATCTGCTGGGCCGAATGGACCCTCGGCCGGCAGGGCGGCCGACTTGGCTTCAACAGCGCGCCGGGGGTGATCTACTCCCTCACTCGCAACCCTGTGCTGCGGATGTTCGGGGCCCTGGCAATCCTGATCCCCGTCGTCATTTTCATGTACTACGTCTACATCGAGGCCTGGTGCCTGGGATACGCGTGGGACTACGCGGTGGGCAACCTCAAGTCGCTCGGCGTGCAGGTGGATGCCTACAAGCAGTATTTCCAGCAGTTTGTCGGGGCCGACCAGAACGGCTTCATGCGTACGGTGGCCGAGGGGTCGGAAACGAAGGTCGTGCTCAGCCGCGTCGTGTATTTCCTGATCGTCGTCTTTCTGGTCAACTTTTTGCTGATCTACCGCGGCGTGACCAAGGGAATCGAGACGTTCTGCAAGTACGCCATGCCGCTGCTGGTGATCGCCGCCCTCATCGTCCTGGGACGCGTGCTCACGCTGCCGCCTCAGCCGGTGCCCGAACCCTGGCAGTTTGCCATGGCCGAGACCCTGCCGGAGTCGAAGTGGACCACCTTTGCGGACGGCCTTCGCCGCACGGACACCCAGCTCCGCGCCATCGAGGACACGGCGGATGCAGACACCATCGCCCGGGCACGGACGGCCGCCGCGGAATCATTCGCGGCCGATTTCAATGCCACTCTGAACGACTACTACAAGGGCATTATCGCCCGGAGGGAGGGGTATCGGGCCGACGTGCCCGTGGCCGGCCCTTACGGCTACCTCGCCTCCGTCGACGGCGTACGCTACGCGCTCCGCCAGTTGGAGGACCCGCAGCAGGCCGATGCCCACCGCGAATGGGTACGGCAAACGCGGCATCAGCTCACCCGTGAACAGGTGTGGGACCTGCTGCACTACGAGGCCATCGAGGCGAAGTTGCTCAATACCCTCGCCGACAGGAAAGCGACCGAAGCGCAGAAGGGTGTCGCCGAGGCGGAACTCCGCGAGAAAAGGGCGGATCGGATCGCGCTCATGGAGCAGATCGGGCTGTCCCCCTGGCTGGAACGCGAGCGCCTTACCGGCGATCGCCACCTGCGCGGAGCGGCGGCCGAAGTGGCCGAGCTGGACCGAACGGTCACCAACGGGCTGGGATACATGTGGAACCCCTTCACCGCGGAGGGCGGCCGGAGCATCTGGGCGGCTCTGTCCAAGCCGCAGGTCTGGCTGGAGGCGTCCTGCCAGATCTTCTTCAGCCTGTCCGTCGGGTTCGGCATCATCATCACGTACGCCACCTATCTCCGGCGAAACGATGACGTGGTGCTCAACGGGCTGACCGCCGCCTCCACCAATGAGTTCTGCGAGGTGTGCCTGGGCGGCATGATCACGATCCCCGCGGCCTTCATCTTCCTGGGCCTGGGCTCGCTCCAGGGCGCGGGCACGTTTGACCTGGGCTTCCTCACTACGCCGGCGGTGTTTGCGCAGATGCCGGCCGGGCGATTCTTCGGCTTCGTCTGGTTCTTCATGCTGTTTCTGGCGGCGGTGACCAGCTCGCTGTCCATGCTCCAGCCGGCCATCGCCTTTCTGGAAGAGGGGTTCAACCTGTCTCGGCGCGGGTCGGTGGCTCTGCTCGGGCTGTTGACCGCCAACGGAATCCTCGTCGTGCTGTACTTCAGCCAGGGCCTCAAGGGGCTGGACACCATGGATTTCTGGGTGGGGAACCTCTGCATCTTCGTGATGGCGGGCACGCTGGTGATCCTGTTCTCCTGGGTCATTGGGGCGGAGCGATGCATCAGGCTGGCCGGGCAGGGAGCCGAACTCCCTCTGCCGCGCCTGTTCCTGCCCGTCATCAAGTACATTGCGCCCACGTACCTCCTGGTCATCTTCGTGCTGTGGTTGCGGGAGAACGCGGCCGACTACGTGGAGAGCGTGCTGACGGACAGCACGGCCACTTTCGTTGTCGCGTTTGTGGTCCTCGTGCTCATCTTCTTCGCGGTGCTCGTACGCCTGGCCAATCAGAAGTGGACCCAGGAAGGCCGCGAGGTCCAGGAGACGGAGTCATGACGACGCCCGGCTGGGTCATGATGATCGCCTCGATCAGCTTCGTCGTGCTGTTGGCGGGCTTCTGCTTCTACCGCGTCCTCAAGGCAAACCATGACCAGCAGTAGTGGGGGGGGCACCGTCAGCGCATCCCGTTTGACCGAGACGCCTGCCTCCGCTTACCCGAGACTCCGTGTCCGCTTGACCGAGATTCCTATCTCGGTCACTGCTTTCGGTCATCCCGCTTGAGCGAGATTCCCATCTCTGTCCTCATCCCGCGCGAACCCGTCTCCCCCTCGGTGCGTTGCCGTGCCAGCGCTGGAAAGCACCACAACGGCGGTTCCGGGCTGTCCGCTCCAATCGGCAAGGCGACATGCGGCGGGATCCGCGGGGGGGGGGCCGAAGGGTCCCGGCCTCGAAGGACCCGCTGCCAGGTTGGCCGGGGCCCCGTCCTTCCTAACCGCTCGCGCCTGGTACCTCGTCGGCTGTGTGGAACGTCCGTAACCAGCCGCGAAAAGAGAGTAACCAGTTCGAAAGCGCTCGCCTTCAGAAGGTTGGCAAACCCTCTCGGTTTGACCCGATAACCCAATGAGATAGAATGGAATACGGGCAAAACAGAACGAGGAACGGGACGCGGGTTGCTCGGCGAAACGGATGGTAACCCTATTCGCAGCGAGAATTTAGGCTTGTGCCGCTCTGGATGTATGGGTACAATCTTATAAAATGTATCCCCAGTCTGCGGGTATTACGTCGGCGGGCGAAGGCCGTCCCTGGCGTGCCGCCGACGGTCGCCGCTCGATAGAGACTTGGTGCAACGTCTGGCTGCAGTCCCGAAAGGCGGAACCACGTGAGCAATACGGTCAAGATTGTTGCCGCCGGCGGAATCCTGGTACTGGCCATCATCCTCTACGTCGTGCGGACGAGCGGCAATCAGAGCCCGACGGCCAGTCGGGAATACAACACGCTGCTCCGCTGCCAGAATTGCGGGGCCGAGTTCAAGGCAGAAATATCCATCGGACGCGACTTGCCTCCGTTCAAGTGTGAGAAATGTGGCAAGAAAGACGCATGGGAGCTGTGGGTCTGCAACGAGTGCGGGGAGAAGTTCCTACCCCCCGTGTCCGGGGATCCTCCGCGGCAGGATCCGATGCCACGATGTCCCAAATGCAACAGCCATGCAACCGGCGCGGCGCCGGTGGTGGACTGAAGGGAGGTCTCAGTCGAATGTCTGCATCCACACGTCGCGCGAGTAGCCGTGCGTTCACGTTGATCGAACTCCTCGTCGTGGTATCGATCATCGCGTTGCTGATTTCGATTCTGCTCCCATCGCTCAACGCGGCTCGGGAACAGGCAAAAACCGTCAGATGCGCCGCCAACCTGAAGGGAATCGGTCTGGCGCTCAAGTACACGGTCGATGATTACGGCGTTTACATCGGCTATGATGACGGCGCAACGGCACCGAGTGATCCGGGGCACAGGAACCCGCGGATGAATAACTGGGGTGTGATGGGCACGTGGATCGACGTGCTGTTCACGCTCAAGTACCTGGGAGATGTCAATGCGGCATACTGCCCCAAGGACGCACGCCCGGATCCGATCATGGAGGCTCGCGGTCTCAACTGGCAGTTTGCCTATCCGCTGAAGGCAAAGGCCGGCGTCGACTACAGCTTCGGCCTTTCTGCCTCCATCTCACAGAATGGCAAGTTTGTCACGAATCTGAAGACGGGGATGAATCCGGAGAAATACCCCAGTAGTCGGGTGTTGGCGGCAGACGGCTTCTGGTGCTGGCTGCACGGGTTTGGCGCGCGCGGTCTGGAAAGCAACCGATTCAACATCCCTTATTGGGGGTCGAACACGGTGGGCTATCGACATGGCAAGAAGACCCGGCCGGGAGCCGATGTTCTGTATGTGGACGGCCACGTGGATACCGTCTACCTGAACATGACCGATAGGTATCCCGACGGAACCCTTCGTGGACTTCGGACCAGCAACAGGTTCTTCTGGCGACCGAACGAGCATACGGAGATTGGCTGGGGCAGCTCTTTCAACAGCCGGGACATCGACGGCAATATGTATCAGAGTACGCAGAACGACTATCCCCAAGACACCTCTTTTGTGTGGCCGGAGCAAGTGCGTCCGGATTGGTACACGCAGCGCGAGAAGTGGCACCCGAGCCTGTACGCCCGCAAGGGCTGGACGAGGTAGGAGGTTCGGGCTGCGGCTCGCACCGGCATGTTCTTTCTTGGCCGCCTCGTCTGACGCGGCCGAGGACGGCCGGTCGTTGTGCTTCCATGGAGACT
>CAZBFW010000275.1:0-5888 GCA_964491135.1 uncultured Phycisphaeraceae bacterium
GGAGAACGGCGGGATCGGGTCGGTTGCGATTCACGTCAGTGATACGGGCATCGGGATAGACCCGGGCCTGTTGCAGTCTTCGGATGGAGGCGAGGGACGCGAACCGATCTTTGACGCGTTCCGTCGGGGCGCCAACGTCATTACGGCTGGAATCCCCGGTTCGGGATTGGGGCTGTCGATCGTGCGTGAGGTCATCGAGCAGGCCGGCGGGCGCATCGGCGTGGTGTCACGCGTGGACGCAGGATCGACCTTCACAGTGACCTTCCCGACCAGCAGCGATTCCGCAGACCATCCTGTCGTCCGCGACACGCGCGCCACGAAAGTCGTACTTGAGACCGCCGCGGATTCCACGAGGACCGCACGGGAACGGCCAGCCTGACCAACTGCGTGTTCAGCGGGAACACGGTGGCCGACGATATGGCGGCCCTGGGCGGGGGTCTCTGCGTGGTCGGCGTCGGGTCGGCCGACGTGACGAACTGTACGCTCTTCGGCAACAGCGCCACAGGAGGCGAGTTCACCCTGGGCGGCGGTGTGTACGTGGAGAATGCCACCGCCACGATCGGCAATTCGATCGTTTGGAGCAATACGGCCACCGGATACGGGGCGGGGGAAGCCGCCCAGATCTACAAGTGGTCCTTCAGCACGTTCAGCCTGTGGTCCAGTTGCGTGCAGAACTGGACGTCCGGCGGGCTGGGCGGGTATTGGAACACCGCCGGCAACCCGGCCTTCGTCGATCCGGACGGCCCAAACAACATCCTGGGCACAGACGATGATGACCTGCGGATCGGGGCCGGTTCCTCCGCGATCGACGGCGGGTTCAACGGCTTTATCCCCGAAGACCTGTTCGACTTGGACCGCAACGGGGATACAACGAAATCCCTGCCGTTGGACCTCGGGCGGGGTCTGCGGCTCGTGGACGATCCGGCTATCCAGGATGGCCGGTACGGCGCCCCGGTCGACATGTACCTGCCCACGGTGGACATGGGGGCATACGAGTACCTGAACCCCGGCGACGGCCTGGGCGACCCCGAGCCGCCTGCGGCCGGTGCGGCGGCGCCCGAGCCGTCCGGTACGGCCTACATTGCTTTCACCTACGATGCGCTGGGCCGGCGGATCGAGAAGATTGTGGATTCCGGCGGGGCGCAGGTGGAGGTCACGCGGTATTATTACCAGGACCAAAACGTTATCCTGGAGACGGACGCGGATGAAGCGCCAAGACGTACGTACGTCCACGGCTCGCAGTATGTCGATGAACGCGTCCTGGTCCGCCTGCCTACGGGCAAGGAGTACTACTACCTGCCCAGAGAGCTGTACAGCGTGGCCGCCCTGACGGACGAAACCGGCGCGATCGTCGAAGCCGCAACGTACGACACGTACGGCAAGGTGGCGGTGTACGATGGCGCTGCCCAGGCGGTCGATGAATCCCCCGTCGGCAACCCGTACTACTTCACAGGGCGGAGGCTCGACCTATTGCCCACAGTCCACAGTCCACAGCCTGTGACCAAGCAGCTCTATCACTATCGCGCCCGGGCGTACGATCCGGGGAATGGGCGGTTTTTGCAGCGGGATCCGCTGTTCACCGTCGCAAACCTGTTTGACTACGGCAACAACTCGCCGTTGGTTTTTGTGGATCCCGCCGGACTGCAAGCTATGTCCGATTCCGAGATAGTCCGGATGCTCACCAAGAAATGGAAACGCAAATACCCGGGGAAGGATCCCAACGCCCCCGTCGGGTCGAAACGCAACCCGTTTGGTGGAGAAGGCTCTGCTTGCGACGCGCTTCTCGCGGAACTTCGTGCCAAGGCTGAACTCACAGTGTCGGGCATGAATTTACGCTGTGCGGCCAAGAGTGGCCCATACAACGTGCAGGGCGGCGTTCTGACCGATGGCTCTGGAGCCGCGAGTGATTTTTCCATGTGTTGTTGTCCCTACGAAGTGAGGGAGTTGCGGTCCAAATGCGATGTGAGTCACTATGCCGGGTGGCTCAAGAAGTTTGACGGGGTGATGCGTGTTCCCGAACACGATATACCGATTGGCGGAGCAACCATTTTCGGTACGCAACTAATGGCGAAAAGATGGGAGATATCGATTCGCAAGACACCGTTGATGCATGTGCAGGCCAGGTTCGAGTTTGAGATTACGAAGAGTGGTTCACAGACACCCGTGCGGATACCGGGGACGGGCTTCCTCTGGTGTTCAAAGAAAGGCACTTACAGGAAGTCGGGATATGCTTTCGAGCGACATGGTGTGGAGTTTGACACTGTGATGGTTCAGGAGGGCAACTACACGACTGGAGCCAAACAGGAGGACGTACCGAGTTGGGATCCGCCTGCACGGGTGAGGCCAGTCCCACGCCCAGGTTACAGGCCCCCGCCATCCCGTGTGCCACCGCCGAGATAGAGTCGGAATGGTCAACGGCGTATCCTGTTGGCATGGGATACTCGTTGTTGCCTCTGTATGGCATGGCCCTGGTAGAAGCGTGGTGCATGCTTTTGAGTCCATGATTGCAGCGTACGTCCCATGAGCGATCGGCAGATACAGGTGGGAATGGGGAACACACAATCGAGGTGGTCTCTATCGCATCTCGTTGGCTTGCGTTGGCTTGTCGTTGGGCTGTTGCTGGGTGCGTTGCTGCACATATCGCTGAGCGCGATGCTTGGGCACCTAACCTGGATTCTTCAGCACGCCGTCTTCGACAGCCTGACCGGGAGGATGATGGGCGCCGTGGGTGTAGGTTTGATGATCTGGATGACTCATGTCATCATACTCCCCTTTGGCGTTGCCATTACGTGGATACTCGCGACGAGGTGCCGCCCCGCAGCACACCGGAGTGAGATGATGCTCGAACGGCTCGCTCCTGCCGGCCTGGGTTTGCTCACGGTTGCGTTGACTCCGCTCTTTCGTTTCGTTGTGCTGCGCCTGGCCGGAGCAGGAATCGTGCAAGCGTACGGAGCGGAATCCCTGCCTTGGATCCCGGCCATCGCGTTGTTGTGGTACCTCGTCCGGACGCGTTGGAGCTGTTCGCGAACACGTACGCTGCTGGCCGTTGTCATTCCTTGGCTGTGCCTGCTCGCTGTTCTCCCGTGGTTCTATGGTTGGGTGGAGAATCCCATGTGCGCTGCCGTCTATGAGCTAGCTGATCGCATATCCGCCTGGAGATGGCGATGACATCGATTCCAGCCGGATTTGATGAAGGTTCGAGGCGGCGATCAGAACTTATTTGATGCTCGTTTGTTTGATGGGAGTGTTTCCTGCGAACCTACAGTTGCGTGCAGAACTGGACGTCCGGCGGGCTGGGCGGGTACTACAACACGGCGAGCGATCCCTTGCTGGCCGATCCGGAGGGCGTGGACGACACCCTGGGCACGGCGGATGACGACGTGCGGCTGGGCCCGGCTCCTCGGCGATCGACACCGCGTCCGATGCCGCGGTACCGGAAGACACGTTTGACGTGGACCGGGACGGGGACGCGGATGAGCCGCTGCCTCTGGATCTGGCTCGGGGAGACCGATTCCTCGGGACCGGGCCCACCGTGGACATGGGAGCGTACGAATACCTGAACACCAACGGCCTGGGCGACCCCGAGCCGCCTGCGGCCGGGGCACCGGGGCCGGAACCGTCCGGTACGGCGTATATCGCGTTCACGTACGACGCCCTGGGTCGGCGGATCGAGAAGATTGTGGATTCCGGCGGGGCGCAGGTGGAGGTCACGCGGTATTATTATGACGGGCAGAACGTGGTGCTCGAAACCGATGCGGACGAGGCTCCGCGACGGAGCTTTGTGCACGGCAGCCAGTACATTGACGAGAGGGTGCTGATGCGTGTGCCCACGGGCAAGGAATACTATTACTTGCCCCGAGAGCTGCATAGCGTGGCCGCTTTGACCGACGAGACCGGCGCGATTGTCGAGGCCGCGACGTAC
The DNA here is from genome assembly GCA_964491135.1 of uncultured Phycisphaeraceae bacterium. Classification (GTDB taxonomy): domain Bacteria; phylum Planctomycetota; class Phycisphaerae; order UBA1845; family UBA1845; genus JAFGJQ01. Next base: position 3,923 of record CAZBFW010000275.1, read on the forward strand.
GACACGTACGGCAAGGTGGCCGTGTACGACGGTGCTGCCCAGGCGGTGGAGGAGTCCCCGGTCGGCAACCCGTACTACTTCACGGGTCGGCGTCTGGACCAACTGCCTACAGCCTCCAGCCCACAGCCTATTACCAAGCAACTCTACCACTACCGGGCCCGGGCGCACGATCCGGGGAACGGGAGGTTCTTGCAGCGGGATCCAGCAGGGCAGATCGCCGGCGCGAATGCGTACGAATTCACTCGCTGCAATCCGATGTACTATATCGACACAGACGGTCGCCACCCAACTCCCGGAGGCGGCCCAAGCGTCACGCCACTCCAGTCATCGGGCAAACAGCCCTCTGGGCAGGCGCCCGTTGCCCCGCCGAGTTCCCCGAAGCCGCCAGCAAAGAAGCCCGTGCCCCCAAAGGATCCCTGCTGCGCGGAGAAGAAAAAGATATGTACGCAAACCATGCTCGATGTGGCTTCGAACTCCCCTGATATTATGGACATGATTGAAGAAGGCCGCAGGCGTACGGATTCGAAAGGACGAGCATGCCTGAAGAGTCCGAAGTGCTCGTGTTCCTGCAACAGCAAGCAGTCCGGATTCGCGAACCCTGTAACGCGTGAAGCGGTTATTTGCGCCAACACACTGTCAGTCACTCAACTGCAAGACAAGAATGTGATCGAGCGGATTCTCAGAGAGGAGATCGCTCACCAGATACTGATGTGCGGAGACGCGTCCGATTGGCTTTGGTCCGTTGTTGGATGTATGCGAGAAGAGATTCGGGCGAAGTACTTGGCTGGATTGTGCGTTACTTCATCGAGTTGCGCTTCGCAAGCCTGGGGTTCCTGCAGATATCATTTGTCTGCCGGCGGTGTTCAGGTCTCTGACTTTGTCTGCCCGGGTGGACAACACTGTGCGGAGGTGTGGCCTCCTGACTTGGAAGGACTCAAACCATGGAAAAAGAGGTAGTTGACGGATCTAGAACATCGTGGTCGACGCCAGGGGGTGTTGTTGCGGCAGCGGGCGCTTTGGTGCTGCTGGCGGCATGCTGCTGCAACCGAGGCCCGCAAGTCTTCGCGATGGTCGAAGCGGAGAGCCCAAGTGACCGCGAGGTCAGCGTGAGTTTCGCGCCCTCTGGCGGTTATCCACGCACAGTGATGCAAGTGGATAACGGTGAGTTCACGCGTCCACATGGAGCTGGTTTCTGGCAGGTCAGGGGAAACCGTGCCCATTCGTACCTGTGCTTCGTAAACGAGTACGATGCTGCTCGAATGAACTGGCGTGTTAGGGTCCAGGAAGGTGGCCGACACAAGGATCTGACAGTGACGGTGCTAGAATGTCCCGGTTGGGAATCGGAACGTACGATTCATGTCCTTGTGCCGAAGGACATCTGCCGGGCGACCGCCATTACCTGCAACCCCCCCATCAGAAACCAGACCCTTACACCCCTTGAGAACTACCGGCGGGACCACGAAGAGTGCAGTAGCGATGAACCTCCACTGAGTGGAAGCGAGAAGACGCCGTGACCCCGAGCCGCCGCCCCCCGGGGCACCGGCCCCCGAGCCCTCCGGCACGGCCTACATCGCCTTCACGTACGACGCCCTGGGGCGGCGGATCGAGAAGATTGCGGATTCCGGCGGGGCGCAGGTGGAGGTCACGCGGTATTATTATGACGGGCAGAACGTCGTGCTCGAAACCGATGCCGACGAGGCCCCGCGCCGGAGCTTCGTCCACGGCAGCCAGTATATTGACGAGAGGGTGCTCATGCGGCTGCCGAACGGCACGGAGTACTACTACCTGCCCCGGGAACTGTACAGCGTGGCCGCTCTGACGGACGAATCCGGTGCGATCGTCGAAGCCGCGACGTACGACACGTACGGCAAGGTGGCATTGTACGATGGTACAGCGCAGGCAGTCGAGGAGTCGCCCGTCGGCAACCCGTACTACTTCACCGGGCGACGATTGGACCTACTGCCGC
>CAZBFW010000276.1:0-5881 GCA_964491135.1 uncultured Phycisphaeraceae bacterium
CGGGCGGCGCGAGAATCGAACAGCAGTTCCTGCCGCTGGCCGGCCCGGGCCAGGCGGCGCAGCCCGATGTAGTTGCCCCGACCCTTCATCAGCACCGCCGAGAACTCCATCGGCAGCACGGACTGCAGGAACGGAATGTCCTTGTTGATGAGCTGTTCCTGCAGGGCGATGGTGTGCGTGCTGACCACGACCCGTTGCTTGTGACGGGTCACCCGCTCGATGGCCGGAACCAGGTACGCGAAACTCTTGCCCACCCCCGTGCCCGCCTCCACCAGCAGGTGTTCCGGCTGCTCGAACGCCTGGAAGACGGCCTCGGCCATCTCAAGCTGTTCGCGGCGGTGTTCATACTGAGGCAGGCGTCGGGCGATCAGCCCCCCCGGCCCGAGAATGTCAGCGCACTCCATCACTCCTGCCCCCATTGCCGTGCCCGCCGTTTCCTATACTCGACCGCCGCGGGCGCGTAAAGCGGACGGCCAACAGGGCGTGGAAGCAGAAGACGGAGCGCCGCGCCTGAGCCGAACCCCGCCGCAACCCAAAAAACCGTCGCCCGGCCGATCAGGACCGGGCGACGGCTTGACGGACAGGGATTCACGCCCGAAGCGACTACTGCGGACCGGAGGCCGCCAGGGCACTCAGGAACGCCGGCACATCGGCCGTGTTCACCGCGTCGTCGGCGTTCATGTCACCGGCGGCACAGGTGCCGGCAACCGGGTCGCTGCCGAAACACTCCTGGAAGGCGGCGAAATCGGCGAGGTCCACGTCGCCGTCCTCGTCCATGTCGCCGCTGCCTCCTTCCACCAGGCCCGAGATCGTCACGTCGTCAATGTTCCAGCCACAATAGGTCCAGCCGCCGTCGGTTGAACCCATGGTCCAGCGCAGGTAGACCGTCGGTCGATCGTCCGCGATCGCGGAAATGTCAAACTCCTGCAGAACCCACGAGCTGTCCGCGGTTTCCGTATCCGGGTTCTGCCAGATCGTGGTCCAGCTCGTCCCGTTCGCGCTGGCTCGCACGTACGCGTGGTCATAGGTGTTGCGTTCCACGCCCAGCCAGCGCCAGAACTTCAAGGTCACCGCGGAAACCCCCGTGCAGTCGATGGCCGTCGTGGTCAGGTGACTCTCCGACAGGTAGTTCACGTAGTCACCGCTCAGGTTGTATCCATACACGTTCGTGCCGGTGTGGCCGCTGGTGGGGTCCGGGCCGCCATACTGCCCGCCGCCACCCGTCGGCTGGCCCCAGGCCCATTGACCCTGCGTGGTCCAACCGGGGTTGGCGTTCATGTTCCACTCGTACACCACCTGGGGCACGCCCACGGTCAGCGTGACCGGTCGCGTGGTGTCGCCCACGTGGTCGGTGGTGTTGACGAAGTTCAGCGTGGTCGTGTACTGACCCTGCGGCAGGCCGGCCGCGCTGGCATTCACGGCCACCGTCACGACCGCCGAGTTGCCCGCCGAGGGCAGAGAGCCGGAACCGTTGGTGACGGTCAGCCACGTCGCGGACGTGGTCACGCTGTAGTTGATGCCGCCCGGCCCGAGGTTCTGCACGGTGTAATTCGCACTGGCGGGTGTGAACGGACCTCCGCCGGGGCCTTCGCTCACGAAGCCGGTGCCGGGTGACACGCTCAGCCCGGTGGCCAGGGGCGGGCAGTCGAGGTTGTGAGCCCCGAACCCGGCGCAGATCTCGCTGTAATGCGGCGTCCCGTTATCGAGGTTGGCGTCGTTGTCGTCGAGCGTCAGGAAGTCAATGGCGATCTGCGGTGTGATGGAAGTGCCGGTGTGCAGAATGATCGAATTGACGGTCAGGTTCGAGAGGATGTCGAGGTAGTCCGTCGGCTCCGTGACCACCAGCTCGTTCCGGGTGCTCCACACGGCGCCGGAGAGCAACTGCCCGCAGATGTGGATCTCGTCGGTGCACGGGTACTGGAAATCATTGTCCGCGTTCCGCAGGCCGCTGTTGCAGTCTCCGTAGAAGCCGTAACCCAGCACCGGGTCGTCCACGGGAAGCATGCTGAAGCAGTCGCTCATTCCCTCGCCGTACTGGCCCTGTCCGCTGGACGTCTGGTCGATTACGTGGTGCCCATACTCGTGGTTCACCACGCTCTGCCACGCGGTGTTCGGATATCCATCTCCGGATACACAGAAGTTGATGGAGCCGTCACCCGAATCTGACCAGGCGTTACCCGGGCAGTAATACCAGTGCGTGCTGTTCACGTTGATCGGCGAGCCGGTCTCCGAGGGAATCCCGGGGAATGAGGGATTCTGAGCCAGCACCCAGTCCCGCACGACGTTCGCCGACACGTACGCGTTCACCTGGGCCCGGACATGCTCGTTGTTGTTCGCCTGGTTGTGGATGAAGTCGACCGGGCCCGGCGGGGTCACGCTCTGACTCAGGGTCTCCTCGGAGCCGGACAGGTTGTCCACCGTGAAGTACAGCCCGCCCACGTACGACCGCACCGTCACCGCGGAACTGCCCGCGTTGGGAATGGTGAAATTGCCGTCGGCATCCGTATAGACGCTCGACCCTCCGCTGATGTCAACGCGCGCCCACGGATACCGCACGAGGACCTCCGGGTTGCACTCGGCGCTCTTGGCCCCCTCCGTGGCCATCCCCTGCACGGTCCCACTGACGTCCGTGAAGCGGATCATGTCTTCCTGGTAGAGCACCTTCCCGGTTTCCGCATCAGTCACGAACCGCCAGGTCTCGTAGCCGGCGTCCGTCCGGTTGTTCTGCGCCGTGAAGGTGAAGGCCAGACGCGGCTCCTCTTCCTTCTCCGTGCCCGCCCAGATCACCAGCTCCGGTTCCGAAGTGGTAATCACCCCGCCCGGGAAAGACGGCAGTTCGCGACCGGCCGCATCGTAGCGGGTCCGCGTGCCGAAGGCGGCCTCCGCCTGGTCCGTCCGGATAACGGCCTTCGCCAGATTCGGCTGGAAGTCGCTCAGGCTCTTCACGCCGGCGGCCGCCAGCACCAACGGGTAGTCGGCCTCGTTACGGACCAGCAGCCGCAGGTCCGCGCGAAAAACCGGAATCCCGGCGCGTTCCTGCCGGTACTGGATGAGAGAAAACTTGTACGTGTCCGTCTGCCGGTCGTACATGACCGGCTGCACGGACCGTTCGCCGCGCAGACCGATGGCCGGGGCCAGCTCCTCCTGCGAAACCCCGAGCACTTCGGCATAACGGGCCACGAAGGCGTCGGCGGAGGCCTCTGGCGTGTCTCCGAACGAGAGGGGTTGGCCGAAGATGCGGCTGATCTGCGCTCCTTCCCGATGCACGCGAGCGGCCGGAAGCGCCTCCCGCATCTGTTCCAACGCGCGGGCGGCAGCCGGCGACGGATCCATCGGCGTCTGCTCCTGTGCCATCACCACGACGCCTGCCAACAACCACGCGCCCGATACCACCATCAGCAACGTACGCTTTTGCATAATCCCTGCCTCCTACCTGTAATGCCCACCCGATCGGCGTGTCCGTTCCGCCAGCGGGACCCCGCGGACTCAGGATCGCGCCGCCCGCCGGCCGCGCGGCACCCTCCTGGTGCGAAACCCGGAATCCGCAGGTCTGATAACACGATGGGGCGTGGGCGAGCGGAACGCTGGAGTTTCTGAACCCATCCCAAACGCCGGCGCCACACCCGTTGTAGGTGCGGCCCTCCCCTGGTTACATGATACGAGAATCCACCCCGGGAATGCAATGTTGAGGCCGGACTGGCCGTCGCGAGTCGTATTCCGTGCGCCGGATCACTCGCATCCCGTATCCCGTGGGCGATTCGGTGGCGGCATCGCCCGTAACTGGTTATTCTACCGGACGTTAATCCCGAGCTTGCGGTGGTGCGGCTGCGGCGTTGCAAAATGCGGCGCCACCCTCACAATGAGTCTCGGCCCGGCGGGGACCCGTCGCGGGCGCAAGGAGCAACACACCGGTCAACCATGGATGAACGCGCATTCGTGTTGATAGTGGAGGCGGAGGAGGCCCAGGCGGAAATGGTGGCCGAGGGCCTGCAACACGCCGGCCACGCCTGCCGCGTGGTGTCCGGCGGCCAGGAAGCCATCGACAGCATCAAGCAGCGCCCGCCGGACGTTGTGCTGACCGGGTATCGACTCGGCGACGACCTGAACGGCCTGGACGTTCTGCGGGCCGCGAAGGAAATCTCGCCCGACACCGAGGTCATCCTCATCACGGCCCACGGCAGCGAGCAGATCGCCCGCGACGCCCTGAGCCGCGACAGCCAGTACCGCGCGTACGACTACGTCATCCACCCGGTCGACATCGAGCAGATCCGGGAGAAGGTTCAGCGGGCGGCCCGCCAGGCGATCACCTCGCGCGACAAGCGCCAACTGGAAGAGCAGGTCGAGCAGGCGTTCAGCTTCGAGGGCATCCTGGGCAACAGCCCGGTGCTGGCCAAGGCCGTCAAGCGGGTGCGAAAGCTGGCGGCCAGCAAGGCGGTGATCCTGATCATCGGCGAGACGGGCACGGGCAAGGAGCTGGTCGCCCACGCCATCCACAACAATTCGCCGCGGCGCGGCAGGCCCTTCAAGATCATCAATTGCGCCGCCCTCAGCGAGACTCTGCTGGAGAGCGAGCTGTTCGGACACGTAAAGGGCTCGTTCACCGGGGCCCTCGGCGACCGCAAGGGGCTGCTGGAGGCCGCAGACGGAGGCACGCTGTTCCTCGACGAAATCGGCGATATGCCGCCGCGCATGCAGGCCAAGCTGCTGCGAACCCTGGAGACCGGCGAAGTGCTGCCCGTCGGCAGCAACGAGCCGCGATTCGTGGATGTGCGCTTCGTGGCCGCCACCCATCGCGACCTGTGGGACATGGTCAAGGAGGGCAAGTTCCGCGAGGACCTTCTGTACCGGCTGCACGCGCAGGGGGCCATCCGACTGCCCCCGCTGCGGGAACGACGCGAGGACATCCCGCTGCTGGTGCAGTACTTCCTCAAAAAAGCCAACCAGGAAAACGGCACCGAGGTGGAGGGGGCGGCCCCGGAAGTCATGCGCAAACTCACTCAGTACAGCTGGCCGGGCAACGTGCGCGAGCTGCGCAACGTGGTGGAGCTGATGGTGCTGGAGGCGGAAAGGCCGATCCTCGAACTGTCCGACCTGCCCGACCCCGTCCGCGGCAGCACGGAGATCGTGCCCGTGGGCATCCCCGGCCTGGCCGGCCTGAGCATGGCCGACGTGGAGAAGCTGCACATCCTCAACACCCTCAAGCTCACCGGCGGCAACCGGGAAAAAGCCGCCAAGATGCTGCGCATCGGCGCGCGGACCCTGTATCGCAAGCTCAAGGAATACGACATTAATTGAAGAAGGCACGGAGGCACGGAGGCACGAAGGCACGGAGGTACGGGGGGAGGAAGAACCGCGTGACCGAGACCGCTGGGCGGAGATTCCGATCCGGTCCGGCTGTTGCGAGAATCCCCACTTGCCCCCCAGAACCGCCTTGGCGCTCCGGGATTCCAGCCGGTCAACCTCCCTCCTGTCGGAGGGGCGTTCCAGCCGGTCCCGGCGTGCCTGAACCATTTTAGTCCCAGGGCATCAGGCGACATTCCGGCCCCCGCGTGAGCGTTGCGGCGGTGTTGCAGAAAGGCGGCGATTTCGCAATTTCGCTGGCAACAGACAGTTACACGGCGATCGCATGCGGCCTGCTTGTCCGGCCCGGTGTCTGGCACTCCCCACAACACGTTCGCGGAGATCGGCCGCGATCATGGAGTGGGCCCGATAACGGTCTACTGTTCCTGTAGTATCCACCAGATCCCGTCGACAAACAGGGGGCCGGTGCGCCCCGGATGTGTGCCCTGGATCGGCCGTTCGTGGCGGAGGGCGAGAGTGCGCGCAGGGTGGTGATGAGATCGGAAGAGCGTCGTGTAGGGAAAGAGTGTAGGATAGGGTG
>CAZBFW010000277.1:0-5866 GCA_964491135.1 uncultured Phycisphaeraceae bacterium
GACCAGTACGCCGGTCAGCAGCCAGCGACGATGGCGATGGCCGTCGATAGCAGCCGCGACCGTCGCCGCAACGGCGCCAGGTGGCTTCAAGCAACATGCGGCGGGTGAGGAACATGGCGGTTGTGGTTCCCGAATCCGTTACGGGTAACGGAACGCGGCGAGAAAGAAACTCTGCATGCTCTCGCGGGAGTTTCCACCGGCCCTGACGGCTTGCAAGTGCCTGGAGTACCTAAGGTTACAGCCGTAGGTGTCGCTCGTATGGCACGGTCATACACGGAATGATGAGCACGTTCAGGTTCCATTCGATCGATCCTCGTGCAAGCACTTTCGAGTTTTGTGCCCCCGATCCCGCCGGGGCGGCAGAATGTCGAGACAAGAGCGCCATCACGGCGGACGACGGTTGTTCAGCCGCCGACCGGAATGGTCAGCACGGGAACGCCCTCGTCCTTGGCGCCTTGCTGGAGGCGGAGCCCGAGCAGGGTGCGCAGGAACAGAAACGCCTGTTTGCTCTCGGGGTCCGCATCGTCCACGTAATACCACCAGTCACGATACCGGATGGCGACTGTGCCTTGACCCGGGGGGCGTTTCCGCGACGTTCGGATTCGGATGAACGGGTGCATCTCGTCGCGCGCCGCCGGCTCCACGAAGCCAGCCTGCAGATGCGACTCGGGGATGTCGATGCACTCGCCGGCGGCACGAATGATGGCGATCACGGAGGCCGTCTCCAGAACCACCTTCTCGGACGACGGTAGGCCGGCGGCCACCTGCACGGGGATTTCGAGCCGGCCCTCGGACGGGCGGGCGTCGATTCGGAGCAACTCCAGCCACTCTTTCAGCAGCTGCTCTTCCTCCGCGTCACTCACCTGAAAGATGAACTTGATGCTGCCATCGGCCGCGCAGGCGATGTTCGTCGCGCCCTCGCTGGTCAAAGTGCGCAGCAGCTCGGACGCGCGGTCAAAGCAGTCGGGATTCGTGTCGACCTTTCCGTAGCGCCGGTTGCGAATGCCATTGACACTCCGGATTCCGATGTCCAGGTATGAGCGGTCCCACGCGCGGCCGAACTGCATCATCAGCAGGGTCTCGTTCATCGTCAGCGGGCTCAGAAGACGCTGCATGAAGGCCTCGCCGGCAAACGGTACGTACGAGATTGTCGGGTTCTCCTCGAACGCGACGCCGACGTCGAGGGGGACGAGGTTTCCGTCGTAGTCCTCCTTCAGACTCCGGGTGAGACCGAATTGGGCGCGGACGTCGGCGCGGGCGCGGATATTCGCGGTTACACTCGCGACGCCGAGCATGCCAAAGGACTCGTTGTAACGCTGTCGCACGATCACGTTCAGCAGCTGCTGGTCTTCCGTGCGGTTGATGACTTCGTTGTAGACACCGCGCCCCGCCACGATGGACTGGGGGCCCACCACGCATCCCGTCACGCTGCCGGCCAGCAGCAGCGCGACCCAACAGGCCAGATCACGGTTCTGTTGTATTATCATGTCTGCGTCCTTCTCCATGAGAACTACGGATTGCCCGCGCCCACCAACGCATCGCCGACCGCCTGGCCGATCACCGTGGCGATTCCCGTGAAGAATATGCTGACGGCGTCCTGGGCCGTGTCCCGTCGACACTGGCCGCCCATGCTGAGGACAACCAGCATCCCGAACACTACAAATCCAATTCTACGCCGCATGAGAGCTTCTCCTCGTCTCAGACGATGAATGGAACGCACGCGGCGACCGCTTTGAAGGAGAGCGACAGCAGCATCGGCCTCTCGCTCTCAATTGGGCTTCTTCGCCGCTACGTAGAGGCCCAGCATGGTCTTCTTCTCTCCAGAAAGATATGCATTCCGTTCAAGCCGATTTCGTTAAACCCGTCTGCTGCGCGTGTCACTCCACCATGCCCCGGGGACCGCCCTGCTCCGCCGGACCCCGGGGGCGTCCGCGACGCGCGCGCCCGTCACTCGATCTCCACGGCCAGGATGTAGTCAGCCGCCTGCCCCACAATGTTACCGATGGTCAAATAGTATCTGTCGGCCCGGATCTGCGGCGGGCGGATCGTGAGCGTGTCCGTCGCCACGCCGCCCCCCAGGACCAGGTAGAAATCGAACACCTCAAAGGACGCAGGCTGTCCTTTCCTGACGTACAGGGCAAGGCCGTCGGGGCCCGAAAGCGTAGCGTGGAGCTCATCGAGCGGGCTCGGCACGTCAATGAAGAACTGTGCGCTGAAGCCGGCCTCAATGCGCCCGCTCCGAGCATCCCCGCTCTCCAATTGCTGCAATGTGACCTGCTCCACGGTGATGGCGTATGCGATGGGGTAGTCGGCAAACAGGAGCGGGTCGGCCAGCAGGCCCGACGTCACCTTCGCGGCCAGCAACACGGATCCGGTGGGTTCCGTGGCGGTGACGGTGAACTGCGCGCCGGCCGGCACACCGGGTGTCGCGGTCAGGCTGAGATCATTGCCGGCGTTGGTGGCCACGCCAAAGTTGAATTGGCCGAAACTGTCAATGTTGGCGGTGGCCAGCGTCATCTGATGCGTCGCCTCCACCCGGACGTTGAACAACTCGCCCAGTTGGACGGGCAGAGTGAAGTAGTCGTAGGTCTCGCCGCAGGCGAGGGTCCCTCCAAGAGACTGTCCGTCGGGCACGATCGGCGTGGTTTCGTCCGGGGTCTCCCCGTGGTCGTCGGCGCCCAGATCATCGATCCGCAGCGACGTGTACGTGGGCGTATCGCTTCCAAACAGGATGGCGTCCACCACCCCGGCGTCCGGTGAAGCCGGCATCGCGGTGTTGGCGATCACGACCTGCAGTTCGCCGTCGCTCTGGGCATAAAACGTGCCCTGGGGCTCGGTTGGGGGCGTAGTGCGGGAGGCCAACTGCACCTCGACCGGTGCCGCCAACGGGGCGCCGGTCAGCGTCACGACGATGTCGGAACCGCCGGACGCACCGAGCCAAACGGCGTAGAACGTCCGGGCCCTGACGGCCAAATGGAGGGTCTTCTTGCCTCCCGGAAGCAACGAATCCTGACGATCTTCGCCTGGGGCCAGGTCGGGGATCGGCATCGGCGCGGGCGCCGGGTCCGGTGCGGAGGCACACCCGGCCAGGCCGGCATACAACGGGATGGCAGTCAGAATGGCCAGAGCCCGCAGACCGATCATCCTGTGCATTAGGTCTCGCATGACTGCGTACTCCGCTTGAGATGATGCTTGCGTCAACTTGTTTGCCCGTCGTTCGACTCCGCTTCAGTTGGTCGATACATGGGCACGGCCGACAGGCTCCTCCTCCCTCACTGCCAGTATCTCTCCACGTGAATCTGCCCCTGTTCGTTTCGGGTGTTCTCTCTGAAGCCCTCTTGCCCCAGCATCTCGATTGTTGCGTCAATCATTCGGGGGTTTCCGCACAAGAACACGTGCGCATTTTCAGGCTTCGGGCGTGAGCCCCACGCCTTCTCGAGGGCCCCACTCTTCCACACGTCCTGAACATGACCCGTCGCGCCTCTCCAGGGAACAGGCTCGTCCTCCGGCCGGCTGATCACAGGCAGGTAGGTGAAGTTGGCACGAAGGTGCTCCATGGCCATCAGGATCGACCGGTAACCCAAATCCCACGAATGCCGAACGCCGTGGATCAGCGCAACCCGGCGCTCGGCCGGGAACTTCAGGTGGGTTTTCAGCATGCTCACGAACGGCGCGAGGCCGGAACCGGTGGTGATCAGGACCAGGTCGGCGCCCTTGGGAAGCTGTCTGTCGTCGTAGATGAAGTTGCCGGTCGCTCTTCGCGAAAGCCAGAGGCGGTCACCGATGCTCAGGGTGAACAGGCGGGGCGTGAGGGCGCCGCCGGGCACCAGGGCCACGTAAAACTCGAGGAACTCACGGTTCAACGGAGACGAAGCGACACTGTAGGCCCGCCTGATCAGCTTACCTGCGTCGGCAACAGGAGGCTCGGGCTCGGCGAGGGCACAGCGAGGCGCTTCACCGAACAGCCCCAAGGAGGCAACCTGGCCGGGTATGTAGTCAGGGAAACTCCAGCCATCCGGCACCACCTGCAGGATCATCAGCCATGGGGAGATCTGATTGCACTGGGTCACCACCGCGTTCAGCGCGGGTTGAGCCATGTCGCTTTTCGTCACGGTTTCGCTTCCGTCGCCGGGCTCCCGGGTTCCGCAGGCGCCGCTCTCCCCGCTCCTCCGAGCGAGCGGGGACCATCATTGCCGTCTGCACGCCCTGTCGCCCATCTGCTGCTCTCGCCGTCGAGGGCTACGAAGCACACTCCTGCTTTGCCAGGTAACGCAGGCGCATCTCCTCCCATTCTGCCATGCACGACGGGACGTGAAACCACTCTTCCTCAGGGACCGGCTCCATCACGATGGCGTCCTCCGGGCACCCGATTACGCACACGCCGCAGCCGATGCATTTGTCGCGGTCCACCACGGACTTGCCGGGCCGCATCTCCGGCAATACTCCGCACGGGCATGCCAGCGGCAGTCGCTTCGGACCTTCTGAAATAGCATCCACGGGGCACCGCCTGATGCAGGCGCCGCACGCGGTGCACTTCTCCTCATCGATAACGGCCCGGTAGTTCGATTTCTGCGGGCCTTTCGTGGACATGTCCAGGCCCGCGAGCTTTGGACCGTGCAGAATCCCGCAGCAACACGAGCAGCAGTTGCACGTGCCCATGAACTGCGGCGCGTCCGCGAACATGGTGAAGCCGTAGAACGCCAGATGGCAGTGCCCCTGCTTCTCGAGCTTGGCGAGCAGCTCAGAGGCATCTTCCCGGCCCATGACGGTTTCGCCCAGCGGGGTCTGCGGTGGCAACCCCACGAACCCACAACGTTTCATGGGCAGTTTGCAGCTGTAGTCGCCCAGGATTTCCCGCTCCCGCTTGCACACGCACGGGATGACGAGGAATCGCTCGTGACGCTGGAAGTGGGCATCAATGTCTATATGGGGCTCGCGCTTGACATACTCGGGCTTGAGCGAGCCCCGCACCGGAACCACGCCCAGCAGTCCCGGCCGCGGCGCGAAGACACGCTCGCCGCCCCCTTCGATGATGAATTGCTCGAACAGCTCGGCGAACTCCTTGTCCAGGCGGCGCATGCCGGCCTCGTACCAGCCGACCATGAAAGGGCGCAGCCGGTATTTCTTCTCGCCCTTCATTTCCTCCTTCAGAACCCCGCCGCCCGCCGTTGATCCCGGTAATGAGACCAGCCCCAGCGGAATCAGGCGATCGAGCAACGCGGTGACCTCGGCCACGTCGCGGCCCACCCGTTTCGCGATCTCGGCAGCCGTTTCGGGGAAGCGGGTCAATTGTCCGGCCAGCCAGACCTCCTCCGGCGTGAAGGCCTTCTTCATCAGTTGGATTTCCACGCCGGATTCCGTTCGGCAGAAGCCGTGCGGCAGCGCCTCCAGCGCACTGGCCAGACGCTCGTAGATGTCGATCGAGTTGTCAGGTGTGTTCATTTCGCGCCTCCAGTGCGCCCGAAGGCTTCGTCAATGATGGCCTGAAGCTTCTGGACCAGCTCGTCGGACGGCGTTTGGTAGTCGTCCAGCTCATAGACCACGCCCAGGTGTTCGTACTTGCCCAGGCCGAAGCGGTGGTAGGGCAGGAGTTCGTAATCAATGACGTTCTTGTGCGGGCGAATGAACGCCAGCACCGCCCGGATATGCTCCTCGTCGGCGTTAATGCCGGGAATCAGCGGTGTGCGGGCAATGAACTCAATGTCCGGGAAGGTCTCGTAGGCCTTCTTGAAGTTGGCCAGGATCCGCTCGTTACCGACGCCGGTCCACTTCTTGTGCCGTTCGGGAATGGTGAGTTTGTGGTCGTGGAGCATCGTGGCCACATGCGGCAGCACCTTTTCCACGTTGGCCCAGGGCACGTTGCAGG
>CAZBFW010000278.1:0-5835 GCA_964491135.1 uncultured Phycisphaeraceae bacterium
ACCACCACCCTCTCCTACACTCTTTCCCTACACGACGCTCTTCCGATCTGGGGAAAGCCAGGTTCTTGACGTGTTCAGCACGCCGGACGTGGGGTGGGATACTGCCGGCGAGGATTCGCGGCACTGCCAAGCGTCGAGTGTGGGCGATGCGCCGTCGATCGGGCGCGGTCTGCCGGTGGGATGGCGAAGGGCGCTTATTGCGGTCTGGTGACGGTGATCGGCGTGCCGACCACACCGGCGTAGAAGACGATGATCTCCGCAGGGACCTTCCCTTCATTCATGCCGTAGTGCGGCGTGTTCACCAACTCGACAATCGGATCTCCTGCGCTCAGATGCAGCGTCTTGCCGTCCGCGGCCACGACCGTGAGTTGCCCGCGGGTCAGCACGCCGGCGTTTATCACCGGATGAAGGTGCGTGTCGAGCCGGGCCCCTGCGGGGATGCGAATCCGCCGAATCGAGATCTCCGGCAGACCCTGCGGATACGCAGGCAGGCACGCTCCGTCCCAGCTCTTCGTCGACTTCACGAGTTCTTCAGCGACGATGGACGCCTCGTCCGCCTGTCGCCCGACTCCACTCTTCGCACAGCCGGATTGCAGGAGAAGAGCGGCGGGAAGGGCGGCGAGAATCCCTGCGGTTCGTTTCATGATCGACTGACCTCCTCTCTTGTCCGATCGTCGATCTCGATGCACCGAACGAGAAACGGCCGGTCCCGTTCGGCGATGGCGATTACTGCTCCGATTCTTCAGCGGCGTCCATTCCCGACGGCCCGGCGTTTCCATCGTAGCGTTTCGTGCGAATCCGGCCAGCGCGAATCGGGGTGCCCGGCAGGGTTGGGGTGCGTGACGGCGGATCAGGTGGTCGTCCACTCCGGGTTCGGAGTCTCGGCACGCAGACCATCCGCCCTCAAAGGCGGGTAGGCAACCTTCGCGGCCAGGCGGCCGATCGCCCGCATCCACCCGAGGGTGCCCAGGGCCGAGGCGATGCGCCCGTACTTCCGGTAGCAGATGTTGAACAGGAGATAGGCGGCGCGGCGACGCGGGTCGTTCGGAATCCGCTTCAGAATGCCGGCCCATGAATAGAAGCGACGATAGGCCTGCAGATAGCCTGCCTCCAGATCGGCGGCCGTCATCCTCACCGGCCGGAACACCGCCCGCGACGTGTTGTAGTGCGTCAGGTCGTGGTCGATGATGCGGCCGTCGGCCAGCCACCGGGCGTGCAGGGCGGTTCCGGGATACGGGGTGAGGATGTGGGCGGTCATCGTTTCGACGCGGCGGTCGATCAGCCATTGCGTGGTCCGGTCGAACACGTCCGGGCCGTCCTCGTCGAAACCGAACACCACGCTGGCATTCACCATCATCCCGCGCTGATGGATGGAATCGATGATTCGTTCGTATTCGTCGACCCGGTTCTGCCGTTTGCGTGCGGACCGCAGGTTGGCCGGGTTGAGCGACTCAAACCCGATGAACAGGCTGCGGCAACCGGTTTCAGCCATGAGATCCAGGAGGTCCGGGTGCCGGCCGATGTCGGCGCTGACGGCGGTGTGCCAGGTCAGGTTCAGCGAGCGCAGGGCCGGAAGAAGCGTGCGGGCGAAGCCCGGATTCGCGATGAAGTTGTCATCGATGAACATCACGTGGCGGCTGCCGAGCGAGGCAAGCTCCGCGAGAACTTGCTGGACGGACTTGAAGCGATAGCCGGCCGGCAGATTCGGCGAGCTGTTGTAGCAGAAGGCGCAGCGCCAGGGGCAGCCGCGGCCGATGGTGAGGGTGTTTGTGTAGAGGTATCGTCTCGGATCGATCAGCTCCCAGCGAGGGGCGGGAGACCGGGTGAGGTCTGCCGGCCGGTCGTTCTGGTAGACCCGTTGCAGGCGGCCCGCCTCCGTGTCCCGCAGGATGCGGGGCCACAGTTCCTCGGCCTCGCCCACCACAATGGCATCGGCGTGGCGGGCGCACTCGTCCGGACAGGCCGTCGGGTGAATGCCGCCAAGCACAACGGGTACGTTTTGGCGGCGGTAGGACCGGGCGATCTCCCAGGCACGCTGGGCGGTGTCGGCTTTCACGCTGATACCGACCAAGTCCGGCTTGTCGGTGAGGCGCAACCGCTGAACGTTCTCGTCGACAATCGTCACGCGATGGTGCCGCGGGGTCAGTGCCCCGAGCACCAGCAGGGCGAGCGGCGGTGCCATCTGCCGCTTGAACGCCGAATCCATCGGCCGCATCGTCACCCGCGGCGAAATCAGCTTGATCCACATGGCTGTCGTCCCGCCCGGTGGGCCGGCCGGCGAGTCGTGTCATCGGCGCCTCCCCCGGGGTGGGAGGTGCGCATCGTCCTGCACCGGTCTCTCGATCCCAGGCTGCGGGCTGTCCGTCGGATTATACGCCGCTTGTTCGTTCGCAGTTCAGTCGAGGTGTCGAAAGTTGCCGGGCGGGCATTTTTACCTCAGAAGAGAGTGACGCTTCACCGTCGCAGGTCTTTCGCCGGTTCGCCGCACTCGGGGCAGATGCCGGACTCGTTGCCGGTCAGGTTGTAGCCGCATTCCTGGCAGTAGGGCGTTCCGTCGTCAGGAGGGGGTCGGAACTTGACGGTCAGGACGACGTTCAGTGTGACGCTCGCGATGACGATCGTGGCGCCACCAAGCAGAGCCCAGGGGACATGCTGCGGGTAGTAGGCACCGAAGTAACCTCCGCCGGGACAGGCGCCGATGCCCAGGCCGAAGCCGAATGCAGTCCAGCAACACACGCGCAGTGCGTCCAGGTTGCCTGCCCGGCGCCGCGTAAGTCCATTGATGACGCCCGCAATGATATACGCCGCCAGACCGAAGAAAGGGGCCGCGGCCAGCGCGAATCGGACCGGCCGACCCTGACCCGCACCGGGCAAGACCACAACGGCAGAGGCGAGAAGCCCGACGGGGATGAGCGCCCACAGGGCCTTGGCCCATAAGGATTCATCGCTGTTTCGGCGACGTCGCATGCTTCTATTCGACGGCTGGTGCGGACGCACGTCAACCTGGTCCAACGGCACGTCAGAGCCGTGGATCGTGGCGGGGCCGGGCGCGGACGTAAGGTGTCTGCCTTTTACCTGTCGATCTCGTCCACTCCCGTCCATTCCGTCCAGCCACATCCGTGGCAATCTCAATCGAGCCGGGACGGTTCCACGAGAGAATGGAGGCCACCAGCGGAACGGGGGGGACGGGCCGGCGTAACCCTACATGGGTCTCCGCGCTCGATCGTCTGCCCTTGCCCGCGCACCTCGCGTCTGCTATGGTTCTCCCCTCTGAAACTTCAACGGAGGTACACGCTGTGGCCCGAATTGAGCCCTTTGCCGCGATTCGCTACGACTTCGGCCGCCTCGGCCCGACAATCAGCACGCGCATCGCCCCGCCGTACGACGTGCTGGACCAGGCCGACAAGGACCGCCTGCTGGCCGGCAGTGACCGCAACATCGTCGCCATCGATCTGCCGCACATCCCCCCGAAAAGTGCCGGGCCGCCGGAATGCTACAAAAAGGCTGCCGACACGCTGCGGGCCTGGCTGGCCGACGGCACGCTCATCCGCGAGCCGCGCCCGGCCCTCTACGTGTACCATCAGCTTTTCACGGTGCAGGGCCGGCAGTACATCCGGCGGATGTTCATCGCTCGCCTGCGCCTCGTCCCGTTCTCCGAGGGCGTCGTTCTGCCGCACGAGCAGACCTTCGGCGGCCCGAAGGAAGACCGCCTGGCACTCATGAAGGCCACGCGCTGCAACCTTTCCCCGGTTTTCGGGCTGTATTCCGACCCCAAGGACGAAATCGGTACGGCCTTTCAAGCCGCCGTTTCCCGAACGCCCGATGCGGTGGCCACGCTGGAAGACGTGGAGAACCGCGTGTGGATCGAGACCGACGCCAAGGCCGTCGACCGCGTTCGCTCCGTCATGGCCCCGAAAAAGGTCTTCATCGCCGATGGGCATCACCGCTACGGCACGGGGTTGATCTACCGCGACTTCGCGGCGCAGCAGGCCGGCGGCAAGCTGCCCGACGAACACCCCGCCCAGTACGTCCTGATGGTGCTGGCCAGCATGGACGACCCCGGTGCGCTGATTCTCCCCTATCCGCGCGTGCTCGCGCACGTGACCCTGGATGCCCTGCTGGCCGCCTGGAAGCCCGGCGCCGTCGAGACCCCCGCCGGACAGGGAGACATGGATTTGTTTGAGGGCCGAACCGGGCGGACCGTCGGCGTGCGGTTTACAGAGCGCGGCAAGCTCAAAACGCTGGCCCCCGACCGAACCGAAGCCTGGCGGGCGCTGGACCTGGCCTATCTGCACCGCTACCTGCTGGAAGAGTTGACCGTGCAGTCGCCGATCGGTGAGCCGAAGATTCACTACGTGAAGTCGGAGGACGTTGCCCGCACCACCGCCCGCGACGAACAGGGCGTGGCCCTGCTGGCCAAGGCGACCCCGATGGCCCAGCTTCGCGCCGTCAGCGAGGCCGGCGACCTCATGCCGCAGAAGAGCACGTACTTCTACCCGAAACTGGCGACCGGGCTGACCATCAACCCACTGGAGTGAACCCGTGTTCCACAGGACGCCTGCAACCACAACGCGCTGGTCCGGCTGGGGGCTGCGAATCCTCCTGCTGGCCGGGCCAGCCTGCACCTTCGGATGCGGCCCGTCCGTCGTCAACCTGACAAACGCCGCCTGGGTGCCTTCGCCCGTGCCCGTCAAATATGACGACCGGGCATTCGCCACCATTCTACGCGAGAACGTCAAGGACGGGCTGGTGGACTACAACCATCTGAAGGCCCATCCGGAGCCGCTCCAGCAATACCTGGGGCTGATTTCCATGGTCGGGCCGACCACCCAGCCCGGCGAGTTCACGTCCCGAAGCAGCCAATTGGCCTATTTCATCAACGCCTACAACGCCGGCGTTCTGCAGGCCGTGCTCTATCGCGGCATTCCGGAGACGGTTCACGATGTGCGCCTGCCGCCTTTCGAGAAGAGCCACAGCATTGTGGTGGACGGAGTCCCGCGCACGCTGGCCGTGCTGCGGCAGCTTGTCTGGGCCAACAGCAGCGCCGATGCCCGCGTGGAGTTCGCGTTGTGCGATGCGGCCCTGGGCTCGCCGCCGCTGGCGAACCAGCCCATCCGTCCGGACACGCTGCGGCGCGACTTGCGGGAGGCGGCGGCCGCCGCCATGGCCAACGGTCGGCAAATCCGCATCGACCACGAGCGGCGCGAATTGCTCGTGTCCCGCGCGATTTTCCTCCATCAGCCGGAGTTCCTCGAATTCTACGCCCGGCAGACCGGATCGCGAACGGGCAGCCTGCTCAGCGCGCTGCTCCAGTTGGCCGAGGGGCCGCGGCGGGACTGGCTGAACACCGCCGTCGGGTACCGGATCGGGGCGATCCCGTTTGACCGAAACCTCAACCTCTGGACCCGGACGTCCGCCGGCACCCGCTGACGCTCCCGCCAGCTCCCATTCTGTGGGACCGGCCGGGTGCCATGCCCGTTTCCGCCGAAGGCGGATCGGGCATGGCGAGACCTGGTTTGCGTCTGGTGTGTCAGACATGCCCGAGGCTGAAGCCTACGGGCATGGCACCCCTGCATGAGGCGTGGAGTCAGTTCTCTGCCGCCAGCCTCTGGTGGCCGACTGCCCATCCGCTCTGGAACAGCCGTTCTCCGCCGCACTCATTGACCCCCGCGGCCTCCGCCGCGAGGATGAGACGCAAGACGATGTTTTTCTACCTCCTTATCCTCTTCATGGCGGTCCCCATTGTGGAGCTGGCCCTGCTGATCCGCATCGGGCGGGCGATCTCCGAGATCGGAAGAGCGTCGTGTAGGGAAAGAGTGTAGGATAGGGGGGTGG
>CAZBFW010000279.1:0-5825 GCA_964491135.1 uncultured Phycisphaeraceae bacterium
GCCGACGACGCGTGGCAGGGTGGATTTGTATTGGGTGGGTCAGGTTGTCGTGGATGCGACGGTGCCGTGCGTGTGCCTGCTTACCGACTCGGGCATGCCCGCTTCGATCGGCTTCGCGTGGTGTCCTTTCGGTCCGAGCGTGGGGGCCGTGGGCGTGAATCTGCCGGCGGGCTGGTACGTGTATGAGGACTCAGAGCGGCGATGCCAGTAATGTCAGATGTTGTGTGCGCGGGGAAGGCCGCGAGGTCGTATGTCCGATAACGCGTAGTTGTCGGAACTTCTGTGAATCAGGCGCCGCGGCTTGTGAAGCAGGAGCCGTTGTGCTAGATTCATGGGAACTGAAGGAGGGACAGGGCACAGGTACGGGAGGTGGAGAGTCACATCTTCCCCTATGGGGGACGAAGGCACTCTCACAAACGGACATCTGGATCGGGCAGCCGTTGTCTATTGCTGTACATGGGGAAATCCGGCTCTCCCGCGAAGCTGTTCGGTTTCGACCTTTCTTCGCAACGTAAACGACCGCGAGAAGGCCGGAAGCGGCGCGATCGGAACGCGTCAGCATGGTACTCGTGTTACGAGGATGCCGGGCCTGCCGCGGATGTCGGAGGGCGAAGTCGCCCGGGTCGACTGCGCGGCGTAAGCAGAATGGATGGATCGCCGGACGGAGGATCAATCACGTCGGAGTGTTCCGGCGGAAGTCCGGTGTCACGCAAGAGTCATGAGTCTCGAGGTGAGGTACGCCTCGAGGCCGAAACCACAACGATTTTGGGAGGAGTGAACAGATGAGAAAGGCATTGGCTCTGGTGGCGGTGCTGGCGCTGGCGGCGCCGGCGATGGCGGGGTTCACGGCGACGAACGCGGGACCGCTTGCGTCGAACGGTGCGGCCGGCGCTGCGACGAACGGCGTGTTCACGTACAACCATGCCGGTGCGGACTTCGTGCCGGGCACGCTGATCTTCTCGGGCACCGCGACCAGCGGCGGTATCAACTCGTATCTGAGCGAGCTGCGGTGGCAGATCACCAACCCGGCCCTTCAGGCGGGCAGCATCTCGGTCGCCAGCGGCACCAGCTGGACTGGCGCGCAGGCCATCGGCCCGAACACCTACACGGGCCTGGAGGGCGTGTTCACCGGAACGTCGGTCGGCGCCTGGGAGTTCCGTGCGTTTGAGAGCTATGACGATTCCTACTCCGACCCGTCCCTCGTAGACGCCACGTGGACGAACGTTTCGTTCGAGATCCAGGATTTCGTTCCTCCGCCGCCGTGGACGGCGACGAACTACTACAACGAGCCGAGCTTCCTGGCGGCCCTGGCCGGCCCGTACTACGTGGAGGACT
Source organism: uncultured Phycisphaeraceae bacterium (assembly GCA_964491135.1). Lineage (GTDB taxonomy): Bacteria > Planctomycetota > Phycisphaerae > UBA1845 > UBA1845 > JAFGJQ01. The sequence continues at coordinate 1,336 of CAZBFW010000279.1, forward strand.
TCACGGGCTACACCTACGGCTCACCGCTGGACGGCAACCAGACCAGCCAGGCGTACGGCCCGGTGAACGGCTACAGCTACAATGCGTTGTGCGCGGGCGGTCTCTGGTCCAACCTCAGCTCTCTGTCCACCAACAGTGCGTTTGACACGATCACGCTGGAGTTCACCGGCGCCCCGGTGACCGCGGTGGGCGGCAACCTGGTTGTCACGGACATCAACGGCAACCTCATCTCGGGCGACGTGATCATCACCCTGGAGGATGGCAGCCAGCAGGTCCTGACCAATCAGACCGCCAACGATTTCTTCGGCTTCAGCACCACGATTCCGATCGCCTCGGTGGAGTTCACCGCGGACGGCACCGTGAATTCGTGGGTGCAGCTCGACCACCTGCACGTGGGCCAGATTCCGGAGCCGGCCTCGCTGGCGCTGCTGGCCCTGGGCGGCCTGGCCGCCATTCGTCGCCGCCGCTAGTCGGCCGCAACGGGACATCCCACAGCGGGTGTGAACATGCGATTCCCCTCCACGAGGGCCCGACCGGCCAGGCGCCGACGGGCCCTCGTTGCTGCGCCCGCGCTTCGGCGTTGACGCGACGGCTGGGGCGGGATAGCGTTCCGTATCGGAGTACGGAACCATGCCGGTACGCGCGCCGGTCTGCCAGACGACACCGTTCCGCGGAATCAACGTGGCGCTTTGCAAGGAATCAACGATGTACCGAATCGGGGTATGGGTCCTGATGACGAGCACTGTGTCTCTCGCCGTGGTCGCCCTGAGCGCCGGCTGTTCGACCGGCGGCGGGGGTGGAGGCGGCGGGACGAGCAACACCAATGCGAACACGAACACAAACGATAATACAAACGCGAATAGCAATACGAATACAAACGACAACAACGGGCCGCAGACGTACTCGCTGAGCCTGACGGTCATCGGCGAGGGTGCCGGCACGGTGGAGCTGGACCCGGCCGGGGGCGTCTACACGCCCGGTGCAGAGGTCCGGATTCTTTCCCGTCCGGCGCCCGGCTACTCGTTTGCAGGCTACCGGGGCGACATCGAAGCGGCGGGGCAGGTCGTCACCGTCACCATGGACTCGGACAAGTCGGTGACCGCTGTGTTCGCGGGCAATCTCTTCGTGGCGTTGTTCAACCGGGACACGGTCTTCGAGTTCCACGGAGTCACCGGGGCTGCGCTCGACGCGTTTCCAAGGGACGGCAACCTGCTGGGGCCGATCGGCGTGTTGTTCCGGTCGAACGGAAACCTCCTCGTCTGCAGCCGCCTGTCCGACGACATCCAGGAGTACGACGGGCAGAACGGGGAATACCTCGGATCGGCCGGCCATGAAGGGTTTGAATCCCCACGGCTGATGGCCTTCGGGCCCGACGGAAACCTGTTCGTGGTGGACTCCGTCAACAACCAGGTGGTGGAGTTCAACGCGGAAACGGGGGAGTTTGTCGGGGTGTTCGCCCAAGGGAACGGTCTGGACGACTCGCGCGGCATGGCCTTCCGCGATGACGGGCACTTGTTCGTCGCGAACCGCGGCACGAAGGACGTATCCGAGTTTGACGGGACGACGGGAGCATTCCTGGGCGCTTTCACGCCGGAGGGGGCCCTGGAAGACCCGCACGGCGTACTCTTCAGCCCGGGGGGAGCCCTGCTGGTGGCGGACCGCGGGTTGGGGAAGATTCTCACGTTCGACGGGCAGACGGGCGAGGCCCTGGGCGCGTTTACGCAGGCGGAGAAACTGGCCGAACCCATTGAGATGATCATCGGTCCGAACGGACACGTGTTTGTCACGGATCGGACGAACGCCGGCATCGTGGAGCTCAGCGCAGTAAACGGGGAGTTCATTCGCGTCTTCGCGACGGCGGAAGCGGACAGCTTTCCCAGCGGGCTGGCGTTCAAGCCGCTGCCGTGATCGGCCTTCCGGACGCGACGTTCTCGAAGCGGACCCTGTGATGACGACACTGAGAATCCGTGCATTTGACAGCAGCGATCTGCCGGCCGTCGTGCGCATCTGGAACACGGCCCTGCCGCGCAACCCGACGGACGAATCCCGCTTTGCCGCCTGGCTGCTGGGAGACCCGGATTTCCGACCGGGGCCGGACAGCGGGTTCTTCGTCGCGACCGACCACGACGTGCCCCTCGGGTTCGCCCGCGCGGTGATCCGGCAATGCCCGAACGATCGGCTGGGCCTGGAGCCCGACACGGGCTGGATCCCGGTGCTGGCGGTGGACCCGTTGCACCAGCGACAAGGCGTTGGGCGGGTGCTGCTGGAGACCTTGCTGCTCTATCTCCAACGGCACGGCCGACGCCGGGTGTGGGTCTGTGGAACACCGCCGTCCTGCCCAGGCTCCGTCGTTCCCGGCGTGGATGTGGATGCCGGGCCGGCCGGATTGCGTCTGTTTGAGCATGCCGGGTTTGTGCACGACCAGTACGGCTACTCCATGGCGCGGGACATTGTGGATTTCGCCTGGGCCGGCCAAGGCGCGCCCATTTCCGACGTGGTCATTGAAACGCCCACGCCGGCGCAGGCACACGATCTGCTGGCGTTTGTGGCCGAGGCCCTGCCGGGCTCGTGGGCGTTGGCAGCGCGGGCGAAGATTCGCGCCGGCGAATTCCACGAAATGCTCCTGGCCGGCACCGAAGGACAGATGCTCGGCTATTGCCAATGGTCGGGCGAGCACTTCGGGCCGTTCGGCGTCGGCCCGGCCGCGCGGAATCGCGGAGTGGGAGCGCGATTGTTCGCCGCCGCGGTGGAGCGCATTCGGCAGGCGGGAGGACGCCGGGTGTGGTTCAACTGGGCGGACGAAAACGCCCGGCGGTTCTACGAGCGGTTCGGGCTGCACGTGACGCGGCGGTTCGCCATCTTGCGGAAGGACCTGTAATGAGGTTTACTCTGCCGTGGTGGTTGCGGACGGCGCGACACTCCGGCGGCTTACCCGTCTGAGGATGTGGCGAAATGAACGAGATTCGTGCGTATCGGGCAACGGACCTGGAAGCGGTCGTCTCGATCTGGAACCAGGCCTTGCGGCGCGATGCGATCTGTCCCGGCCGGTTCACGTCGTGGCTGGTGGGCGATCCGGACTACTGGCCGGGGGAGGACTCCGGCTTTCTCGTCGGCGTGCGCGGCGGCCGGCCGATCGGCTTCGTGCGGGTGGTGATCCGGCGCTGGCCGAATGACCGCGTGGGTCTGGAGCCGGAGAGCGGGTGGATGCCGGTCCTGGCGGTCGATCCGGCGCACCAGCGTCAAGGGGTCGGCACAGCCCTGGTGCAGGCTGCGCTGGAGTCCCTGCGGAAGGAGGGGCGAAAGCGGGTGTGGGTGTGCGGCAACACCGGTTCGGCCCCGGGCTACGTGTTCCCGGGCGTGGACAAGGATGCCTATGCCGGCGCGTTCGCGATGTTGACGAAGCTGGGTTTTGAAGTGGATCACGAGCCGGTCGCCATGCTGGGCGACGTGGTGGATTTTGACGTCGTTCGGCACGAGCATGACGCATGGTCGACGGGGTCGGACGTGGAGGTGGCGGCGCTGACGCCGGCACGCGCACACGACTTCATGACGTTCCTGGCCGAGGCGTTCCCCGGAGACTGGAACCTGGCGGCGCGGGCGAAGATCCGGGCGGGAGACTTCGGCCGCGTGCTGATCGCATCCGCGGGCGGGCGCATCATCGGATACTGCCAGTGGGAGGGCGAGCATTTCGGGCCGTTCGGCGTGGCGGCGGAGGCTCGCAGCCGGCGCGTGGGCGCAAAGCTGTTTGTCGAGGCGGTGAAGCGCATCCGGGCGGCGGACGGGCGAACGGTGTGGTTCAACTGGGCCGACGAGGATGCGGCGCGGTTCTACGCCCGGTACGGGCTGCGGCCGACGCGGCGGTTCGCGATCATGCGGAAGGACCTGTAAACCGATGAGCGACGGGAAACAACACCTTCTGGCCATCGGGGCTCACATCGGCGACGCGGAGATCACGGCCGGGCTGCTCGTGGCCAAATACGCGGCGGCGGGGCATCGAACGACCCTGCTGCACCTGACGGCGGGAGAGAAGGGCAACCCGAAGATGGACGTGGCCCAGTATCGCCGGCAGCGCGTCCGGGAGGCGGAGGCCGCGGCCGCAAAGCTGGGCGCGCAGGAGTGCATCGTCCTGGACCACCCGGACGGCGAGCTGCACGCCGATCAGGACGCCATTCACGAGATGTGCGACCTGATTCGCCGGCTGAAGCCGGACATCGTGCTGACGCACTGGCGCGGGTCGTTCCATCGCGATCATCGGGCGGCGTACGAGATTACGATGGAGGGCGGGTTCCTGGCGGCCCTGCCGGGGATTCAGCGATCGGAGCCGGCGCACCTGATCCGCGGGCTGTACTACCTGGAAAACTGGGAGGACATGGACGAGTATCACCCGGATCTGTGGGTGGACGTCAGCGCCGTGTTCGACACCTGGGTGGCCGGCTGCCGTGAGCAGATCGGAAGAGCACACGTCTGAACTCCAGTCACCGCTCATTATC
>CAZBFW010000280.1:0-5812 GCA_964491135.1 uncultured Phycisphaeraceae bacterium
ATCGCCCACCACGGCGTGCTGGACGACAACGTGGAGTTCCTCGCCAAGCCGTTCAGCCGGCGGGCCCTGCTGCGCCGCGTCCGGGAGGTGCTGGACGGCGCCCGTCCCGACCCGCCGCGCGAGTGACTCCGCGGCCGGGTCTCGCCGCCCCGGATCGGGGGCAAGTTCACTGGAACGCTGGGCCGATCCCTCGGCCCCGGGATCGAGCTGGCAACGGCGGCCCCGTCTACGTTTCCGGCTCACGGCGCTGCATGTGCTCGCCGTACGGCTCCACGTGGACCACCACGTCCACCACGTCCGGGCCGTGTTCGATCAAGTGGTGCTTGACGCGGCCCGCGATGGCGTGGCCTTCCCGCACGTTCATACCGCCGTCCACCTGCAGGTGCAGATCCACCTGGAGCCCGGAACCGACATAGCGCGTGCGTAGCGACTCCACGTCCCGGACTCCGGGCACGGACCGCACCAACCGCTCGATGTGCTCGCGATCCGCCTGCGGCGCCCCGGCGTCCACCAGTTGGCCCAGGGCGGGCTTACCGATCTTCCATGCGGCATGGAACACGAAGAGTGACACGACCACGGCCCCCACGTGGTCGACGAAGGCCCAACCCGGCTTTAGTGCGGCCACACCTACCGCCAGGGCGGCCGGAATGGAGCTCAACGCATCGCTGCGGTGGTGCCAGGCGTTGGCAATCAGGGCCGAGGACTTGTGCCGCCGGCCGACCACGGCGGTCCAGCGGTACATGGCTTCCTTGATCCCGATGGAAAGCAGGGCGGCGGCCAGAGCGATGCCGCCCGGCGGCTGGGCATGATGCTCACGCAGGGTGTTCAGGGCGTTGTAGATCAGACCCGCCGCCACGATCACCAGAACGAGCGCGATGACCGTGGTGACCACGGTCTCAATCCGCCGGTGCCCGTGCGGGTGCCCGGCGTCGGGCGGCTTCGACCAGTAGCGCACGCCGATAAGAATGGCCAGGTCCGTGCTGCTGTCGGAGAGGGTATGCACGGCGTCGGCCACCACCGCCTGACTGGACCCGAGCAGTCCGCCCGCGATCTTCACGCCCGCCAGCACGACGTTGGCCGCCAGCCCGATCCAGGTCACGCGCTGGACTTCGGCGACGTAGCGCGCGTCATGCGGCTGAAGTGCTTGGGTGGTTGGCTGTGTCACGGCGCTGCACCCTACTTGCGCCCTGTCCGACGCAGGAATTCGGCCTCGTTGATGGTCTCGATGCCCAGCGCGCGGGCCTTTTCCAGCTTCGAGCCCGGGGAGTCACCAACCACGACGAGGCTGGTCTTCTGGCTGACGGAGCCGGCGGCCTTTCCCCCGAGTGACTTGATGAGGTTTTCCGCCTCCTTGCGGCCCAGGCTCTCCAGCGTGCCGGTGACGACGACCGTCAGGCCGGCGAACGGGCCGTCCCTGGCCACCTTCTTTCTGGGCTGACGCATGTTCACCCCCGCGTCGGCCAGGCGATCGATGAGCTTGCGGCCCTCCTTGCTCGCGAAGAACTTCCGGATGCTGCCGGCCACCTCCGTGCCCACGCCCTCGACCTCGGTTAACTCTTCTTCCGAGGCGTCCGCGATCTTCTGCAGGGTCTCGAAATGTTCGGCCAGCAGTTCGGCGGTGGCGCCCCCCACGTGCCGGATGTTCAATGCCGCCAACAGCCGGGCCAGCGGCTGCTTCTTGGCAGTCTCCAGCGCCTCGAACAGGGCGTCGGTCCGTTTGGCGCCGAACTCCACGCGAATCGTCCTGGTCTGGCCCTTGACTTCGCGCTCGTGGTTGAACACGAGCCCTTCCACCGCGGCGCGGTGTTTCGGAAGCGCGAACAGATCCGCGCAGTCCCGGGCAAGTTCATGATCCACCAGTTGTTCGATCAGGGCCTGGCCCGCGCCCTCGATGTCCATCTGGTCGCGGCCGCAGAAGTAGATGAGCCGCTCCTTCCGCTGCGCGATGCAGCCGGGGTTGATGCAGCGCACGTACACGCCGCCCTCATCCTGCATCACCTCGCCGCCGCAGGCGGGACACTTTCTGGGCGGCTTGATTTCCCTGGCATCCTTCGGCCGCTTCTCGCCGACCACCCGCACCACCTGCGGGATGATCTCCCCGGCCTTCTCGATGATCACCGTGTCGCCCACCCGCACGTCCAGCCGCTGCACCTGGTCGAAGTTGTGCAGCGATGCGTGTTGCACGGTGGTGCCGGCCAGCAGAACCGGCTCCATGACCGCCCGCGGGGTAATGGTGCCCAGCTTGCCCACCTGAAAGTCCACCCGCAGCAGCCGGCTCTCCGCCTGCTCCGCCGCGAATTTGAACGCAATGCACCAGCGCGGGTACTTGCTGGTGGCCCCGAGAATATCCCGCTGGTCGAGGGAGTCGACCTTGATGACCAGGCCGTCCGTCTCGTACTCCAGCTCGTACCGTTTCGTCTCCCATTCGTGGCACAGCGCCACCACGTCGTCGACCGTCTCGGCGATCGTCCGCTCCGGGTTCACGGGGATGCCCCATTCGGCGAACTGGTCGAACAGCTCCGACGCGCGACGGGCCTGGAGCGGCTCCACCTGCCCGAACCCGTGGGCCACGAAGCGCAGGTTGCGGTCGGCGATTTTGCGGGGGTCCAGTTGCTTGAGCGTGCCGGCCGTGGCGTTGCGGGGGTTCTTGAACGTCTCTTCGCCCGCCGCGGCGCGGGCCACGTTGTAGTGGGCGAAGTCATCCTTCGGCCAGAAGATTTCCCCCCGCACCTCACACACGCGCGGCAGGTTCCTGCCCTGCAGCCGCAGGGGCACGGAACGGACCGTTCGCGCGGTGTGCGTGATCACGTCGCCCGTGACGCCGTCGCCGCGCGAGGCGGCCAGCACGAGCCGGCCGTCTTCGTACCGTAGCGAAACGGCCACGCCGTCCACCTTGGGATCCACCATGTAGCGATAGGGCCGGCCGTCCAGGCCCTTGGCCACCCGGGCGTCGAACTCGCGGAGCTGGGTCTCGTCGTACGTGTTGTCAATGGAGAGCATGGGCACGGCGTGCGTGACGTGCTCGAAACCCTCCACCGGTTGATCGCCCACCCGCCGGGTGGGGGAGTCGGGCGTGATGAGCTCCGGGTGTTTCTGTTCCAGGGTCCGCAGTTGTTCGATCAGCCGGTCGTACTCGCGGTCCGAGATCTCCGGGGTCGCCTTGACGTAATAGAGGTGGTCGTGCCGCCGGATTTCCGCCCGCAACCGCTCGATTTCCTGCCCCGGGTTCGCTGCCATACCGGCCATTATGCCGCCGGACGCGCCCGCGGCAACGGGGAGTGGATTCAGGGGATCTGGGGATACAGGGAACAGAGGGCCAGGGAAGAGCATCCAGAATCGGTCCCGCGAGTCCAGCCGGACTCAATGCCTTCGCGAGCACTCTGTCGCGACGGACGGCCCCACGGTTTCCCGGTGACGGTTCCTTTGCCCGGTGTGTCAACCGGTGTCACAGAAGAAACAGAAACAGCACGCCCAACAGCACCACGAACAGCCCCCAGAACGTGACGCGAATCTCTGACCAGGGGCGGTCGTAGGGGCGATTCGGATCGTTGGCCGGATAGGCCGCCAGCATCAGCCGGGCCTGCCGCCGGGCACAACGGTACAGGAAGTACGCGGCGAACATGCTGCCCAGAACCACGACCAGCGAGTAGACGCCGGGGTACAGCTCTTTCGTGATGACGGGGCCGTGGGATCGGGTGGCAACGGTCGTCCCCGGGCAGGTTTCCGCTTCGGCGGGCGCGATGGTCGGATCGGCGGTCACGGCCTGGGGAGCCGGGGAGGGCTCCCGCTCGTCCGGCTTCGCCTCGCCAGGTGAGTCTTCCTGGAGTTTGGGCCGTTCCGCCGAGCCGTCCGGGGTTTCTGCGGGTGATGCGTGAGGGCCCTCGCCGGACGTGCGCATGGCATGACCAACCATCCCGGATGCGGGTTCGTTCCGGGTCGATTCGGCTTCGCCGTTCTCGGGTGAGTACGCGGCGGCACGGCGCTGCCACGCCTCGCCGGTCTCGAAGTTCACCACCGGGTAGGCGGGGATCCATGCGTTGGTGTCCGCCCGCCAGACGAGCAGAGTGGGGTCCCAGAAGCTTGCACCTTGCTGGAACGGCTCAAACTTGTCGCCCACCAGGAAGGTCAGGGCGAGCAGGAACAAGATGAAGACAATACTGCCGCCAATGTGCGCGTCGACGCGCGAGCGGTGATACGCGTGGTCCAGTTGCTTGCGGTCCATCGTGCGGTCCTCTCCTGCGAATTGACGTGAAACGGCGCGGGCACCGGCTGGGGCCCCCAGAGATCATGCCGCATCAGTGTACTCGAACCCGGGACGATGGCCAGCACAAAAAACGGGGCGGCCGATCCGGTCGATCGGGCCGCCTTCCGGCGTGTGCCAAGGAAAGCCCCGGCCGTCGCGGGCCGGGGCTGTGATTTCCGAGGGGTTTGCAGAGCCGAACCGGGTCACCCAGCCGGCCAGTCGGCCGGTCAGAGACCGGTGGGCGCTCGACCGCCCAGTCGCATGATCATGACGATTTTTCCGATTCGCTTGTCCCGCTTGTCCATTTCCGTGTTGTTCTCCAGGCTGCGCCAATAGCCCAGGGACATGGTCATGCCGCTCGCGAAGTACGGGTGGATGAAGTCGTATTCCGGGCCCTGGAGCGTGGGCCGCGTCTGGTTGATCTGGTCCGTCATGTCGGTAAAGCGTTCCTGCATGTTGCAGGTCGCGAGCATCATCTCGTTTTGCCGGCATACGATCTTGGTGTTGGAGAGGATGCCCCGCAGGGCCGCCCGTTCCTCCCGCAGCCGTCGGGCCGGCTCATCCAGTTCGGCGATCTGTTCCTCGTAGGTCCGCACCTTGTCCTCGGCCTGCGTGTATCGGTACCAGTGATACGTCTCGGCGCCCATGAGCGTCTGCGCGGCGGCCAGCCCGGACGACGGAATGTCCACGCCGTATTCGCTGTTGTAGAAGGCATTTCGCCGTCGATCCGCCAGCTTCACCTTCCAGTATTCCAACTGCCCGGTCTGCCGCGTCTGCAGGTCGCGGATGCGGCGGAGCTCCTGCTCGATCATGTCCAGTCGCCGGTCGACGGCTTGCAGGTCCGCGATGAAGACGACCTTGGTCACCATGTCGCCGCGCCGGACGCGGTCGAGGTCCTCTTCCGTGATGATGGACATGAATCCGGGATCGCCCCCGGGCCGTCCGGGGCTGATGGTCACGTAGGTTCGGCGGAGGAATTCCCTCATCCGCGTGCCCTCGGGGCCGAACACGTCCAACTCGCCGTAGAGCATTTCCTTTTCGCTGGAGGGGACCAGGTACTCGAACTCGTACCGGCCTTCCGGCAGGGAGTACACGGTGTAGTCACCCTTGCGGTCAGGCGAAGAGGCGGGCCAGGTGAGCGGCGGGCATCGATGCCGGCTCCAGCGCATCTCCACGAACGACTCGAGGTCGGCGGTATCGTCGTCCGCCACCACGTCGCTCGTCGGGGTGTACCAGTGGATCTCCAGCCGCTTTGCCTGCCTTGCACAGCCGGCCAGCAGGCAGAGCACGGCCGCCACGGACAGGAAACGACCGACCCGTCCCGCGTATCCGCTCTTCATCGCCATACGTCCTTTCCTGAGGGTTGCCTTCGGCTCGCGCACAACACCCCAACTTGACCGCCACGCCTGCGGTCCGGGGGGCTACGTCCCTGGGCACACGACCGATTCGCCTGGCAGAAACACGGTGGGCCAGGCACGCGAGGGCGCCCGAAGCCGGTCGCCGGGACAAGCCAATCGGCAAGGTAGCAGATGCCCGGGCGGCGGGCAAGTGGGCGGCAGGGGGATTTTC
>CAZBFW010000281.1:0-5806 GCA_964491135.1 uncultured Phycisphaeraceae bacterium
TCGTGGCCGGTTTCATCATGCCCCGCATGATCGACCGGTACATCGACCAGGAATCTCTGGGGGTGTGGGATTTCGGCTGGTCGCTGGTGGCCTACTTCACGCTGGTGCAGGTGGGGATCGTCTCGTCCATCAACCGGTTTGTGGCCAGACATCGAGCCGAGGGCGATCCGGACGGCGTGAACGTGGTGGTCAGTTCGGTGACGTTCGTGCTGGGGATCATGGGGCTGATCGTGCTCGTGCTGACGGTGGGCGCGACGGCGGGTCTGCCGCTGCTGCTGAAGGAACAGTTGGCGGGGCATATCGATGAGGCCCGGTGGGTGGTGTTTCTGCTTCCGTGCAGCCTTGCGGTCCAGATCGTGTTCTCCGGATACGGGGGGGTGTTGACCGGCTTCCATCGCTGGGGTCTGCACAACGCGATTCTGGCGGGCGGTCACGCGGTAATCGTCGTGGGGATGATCTGGGTGCTTCTGAAGGGAGGCGGTTTGCGCGGTCTGGCGGCGGTCACCTTCCTGGGTCAACTGGCGCAATGGCTGGTGCGCGTGGTCGCGGCCCATCGGGTGTTCCCGGCGCTGCGGGTGCGACGGCAGTTCGTCCGGTGGTCGACTGCAAGGGAGCTCTTGACGTTCGGCGGCAAGTCCTTTGTGCCGCAGGTTGCGTCGACCCTGCTGAACCAGGCGATACCCCTGCTGATTCTGTACTACCTGGGCCCGGCGGCGCTGGCGCTCTATTCCCGACCGCGTTCGCTCGTGCAGCACGTGCTGACCGTCATCAGTCGTTTCTCGCAGGTGCTGACACCCACGACGAGCGCGTTTCAGGTGCTGAACAAGCAGCAGGAACTTCGCGATCTGCTGATCACGGCGACCCGGTACGCCGCGGCCATTGGGCTGCCGATGATCGTGTTCCTTGCGTTCATGGGGGCGCCGTTGCTGGCGGTCTGGATGGGGAAGGACTACCCGGATGCCCACTGGGTGTTGGTCGCGCTGGCTTTGGGCAACCTGACCGTAGTGGCGCAGATGCCCGTCTGGTCCATGCTCTACGGGCTGAATGCGCACGGGCGTCCCGGCTTCGTCAATTTGATTGCGGCCGTTGCCGCCATCATGCTTGCGTTCCTGACTCTTGGCGTCTGGAGGCAGGGCCTGGTCTGGGCGTCGCTGTCCGTGGCGCTGCCCATTGCGCTGAGCAACGGCGTATACGTGCCTTTGGCCATCTGCCGGAAGCTTCGGATGCCGATCAGGGGATACGTCGCGCAGGCGTTTCGGATGCCCGTATTGTGCGTCCTTCCGTTCGGCCTGACGTTGTTCGCCACGCGAGCAGCGTTGGGCGATCGGCCGGTCACGACGCTGCTGGTGGGCATGGGCGCGGGTGGGATTGTGCTGGCCGGACTGTACTGGCGGTTCATTCTGAGCGATTCTCTGCGAGGGAAGATCCTGGCGCGCCTGCGGTTGCGTCGGGCCGGCAAGGGAGCGCAGCCGGGATGACGCAGACGCGTACACAGTCTGGCCGGCCGCGTCTGTGCCTGGTTTCCCACGCGGCATACGGCGCCATGACCGGCGGCGCGACCGGGCACATTGGCGGCGTGGAGCGCCAGACGAGCTTCACCGCCCGGTGGTTCGCGGCAAGGGGCTATCCCACGAGCCTGGTGACCTGGGGCGAAGGACCGGTGGAAGACGAATGTGTCGACGGCGTGCAGATCATCAAGGTCTGCCGCCGAGGCGCCGGCCTGCCCGGGCTGCGGTTCTTTTACCCCCGATGGACCAGCCTGCTTGGCTCCCTGCGCCGCGCGGATGCCGACGTGTACTATCAGAACTGCGCCGAAGAGGTCACCGGCCAGGTGGCCCTGTGGTGCCGACGACATGACCGGCCGTTCGTGTACTCCGCGGCGTCGCAGGCGGACTGCGATCCCTGCCTGCCCATGCTGCGGCGGCGGCGAGAACGGCTTCTGTACCGCTTTGGGTTGCGGCACGCGGATCAGGTGATCGTGCAGACCCGCGCGCAACAGCGGATGCTGCGAGAGGGCTTTGGACGGGAATCCGTGGTGATTCCGATGCCGTGCCCGGGCCCGTCCGAAGCGGCGTTCGTGGAACCCGACCCGCCGGCAGGGGGGCGGTTTCGGGTGTTGTGGGTTGGCCGGATTTGCCGCGAGAAACGTCCGGATCGGCTTCTGGATCTGGCGGCGGCGATGCCCGCGATGGGGTTTGACGTGGCCGGTCCGTTCGGGGAGGACGCATATTCCGTCTCTGTGCGCCAGCGGGCGGCCTTGTTGGGGAATGTGGTTCTTCACGGGGGCGTGGAGCGTGACCGGATGCCCGACTTCTACCGCGGTGCGGGATGCTTGTGCTGCACTTCGGACGTGGAGGGGTTTCCGAACACGTTTCTGGAGGCGTGGAGCCACGGTCTGCCCGTTGTGACGACGTTTGATCCGGATGGTCTGGTTGCCGAGCACGGGCTTGGGTTTTCGGCGCGTGATGTGCCGCCGCTCGCGGAGGGGCTGTGTGCTCTGGCGGCTGATCCCGGGGCGTGGCGGAAGGCTTCGCGGAATGGGCGGCGGTATTACCTGGAGAACCACAGGGTGGACGTGGTTCTGCCGCGGTTTGAAGAGGTTTTCATGAACGCCGTGCGGCGGGCGGGACGATGATGACAGAGATGCCCGGAAATCTGAAGACCGCTGTTGTCACGTCGTTTCCGTCGGACCCGTCGCGTCCGCACGGCGGAGTGGAGGCCGTCAGCGTGAACCTGGTTCGGGCCCTGGCCCGGCTGGACGACCTGGACATACACGTGGTGACAACCGATCGCGGCTGCACGGCGACGACACGGGAGGTGTTTGAGGGAGCGACCGTGCACCGCCTCCCGTGGGAGGGCCGAAACGTGCTGACGCACGTGGTGGGGCCCGGGCGGCGGCGGCTGAGGGACTTTCTGGCGGAGCTGGCGCCGGACGTAATTCACGCGCACGACTTCTACGGCGCCATGGTCAGGGGTTTGCCGATTCCGCGGGTTTTTACGATTCACGGGTTCATCCACGCCGATACGCGTGAGGCGCGGGGGCGGTTTTTCCGCCTTCGTTCGCGGATGTGGAAGCGGGTGGAGCTGGCGGGCTGGGCCGATCAACCGCACATTGTGTCCATCAGCCCGTACGTCCGCGAGCGTCTGGCCGGCATCGCCACCGGCGTCATCCACGATATCGACAATCCCATTGCCGAAGGGTTTTTTCGGGTTTCGCGAAACGAGCGGAAGGGAACGCTGTTCTGCGCCGCGTTGATCTGTCCGCGGAAGAACACGCTCGGGCTGGTGGAGGCATTCGGGCGTCTGGTCGCCGACGGGGTGGACGCGCGGCTGCGCCTGGCCGGTCGTCCGATTGATGAGGCGTACCATCGCCGCGTGCAGGCGCGGAGCGAAGAGCTGGGCGTGCAGGACCGTGTGGACTGGCTGGGCAGCATTCCTGTTGCACGGGTGCAGGAGGAACTGGCGTTGGCCAGCGCGTTTGTCCTGCCCTCGTTCGAGGAAGGTTCGCCGATGGGTGTCGAGGAGGCGATGGCCGTCGGTGTGCCGGTGGTCACGTCGAACCGCTGCGGCATGCCGTACATGGTGCGCCACGGGGAATCCGGCTTTCTGATAGACCCGCATTCTCCGCAAGACATCGCTTCGCGGCTGGGCGAACTGTTGCACGATGACGCGCTGCGCGTTCGCATGGGCGCCGTCGGCCGGCGGATCGCCGAGGAGCGGTTTCATCCGGATCATGTCGCCCGCCAGACGCGTGACGTGTACCGCGAGGCGGTCCGGGAGCATGGCCGATGAGCGGCCCCGACGTTCAGTTGCGCCGGCTGCCATACCCGTATCGGGCCATGCTGGCCGTCTGCTCCGACCTTGACGAGACGCCCGACCATCAAGCGTACCGGGAGATTGCGCGGTTCTTGAACACCACGCAGGATACGCCGATGGGCCCGGGCGTCGGGCTGGAGGTGGGCAACACCATCTATTTCGACATGCCGCCGGACCAGTTTGCGTACTGGAATACCGATGATGCGGGCCGGGCAATGGTTCGCTCGCTGATTCGCAGCGGGCACATCGACTGCCTGCATTCCTTCGGCGACCTGGCGACCACGCGGGCTCACGCGGCGCGGTCCCTGGATGAACTCACCCGGCACGACTGCTACCTGAAAGTCTGGATTGACCACGCGGTGGCCCCCACAAACCTTGATCCGGACATCATGAGAGGGCACGGCGATGAACCCGGCCATGCGGCCTATCACTCCGACTTGACTGCGCAGTATGGCGTGCGTTTCGTCTGGCGCGGGCGGGTGACGAGCGTCATCGGGCAGGACGTGCCGCCGCAGTTCGGCGGGTTGTTCCAGGCGAGTCACCCCATCGCTTCTCTGCGGACCCTGGCGAAGGAGCGGGTGAAACATCGGCTTGCCCGGCAGGGAAACGCCAAGTATGCCATGCACGCCCCCAACCGGGTGACGCGGCCGGTGCATTTGCGGGATGGCACGCCGGCCACCGAGTTCATCCGCTGCAACCCTCACTGGGGCGGTGTCAGCTCCTGCGACACGGGTCGCGAAATCGGACAGGTCCTGACGCCGGGTCTGCTTCGTCGGCTCGCCCAACGCGAGGGGGTGTGCATCCTGTACACGCACCTGGGCAAGGTGGACGATCCGCGAGTACCGTTTGGCGCATCGGCGGTGGCCGGCTTTCGGAGACTGGCGGAGGCCCGGGACGGGGGCAGCATTCTCGTGTGCACGACGCGGCGGCTGCTGGGCTATCTGGCCGCGCGCGACGCCCTGCGGTTTACGGCCCGTCGTGAGGCGGATACGGTGTTCATCGAGGCGGAAGGGGATTGGCAGGCGGAGCCGTTTGCCTGTGCCGGTCTGTGTTTCTATGTGCCGCACGGGGCGGATTGTCGCCTGTTGATCAACGGCCGGAGCGTGGAGAATCTGCGGCGGAACCCGGCGGATCATACCGGCCGGGGAAGCGTTTCGGTTCCGTGGCCGTCGCTGGAGTTTCCCAGCTTGTGACCCAGAGTTGGAGCCCATTTTCCACCGAGTCCGTCCGGGAGCGTCCGGCCGTGCAGAGTCGGCGTCTCCGAGACGCCGCCCGCCAGCCGGCCGCTCTTCGGGGCGTGGTGTGGCTGCTGTGTCACGGAATTGTGGCAGCAGTCAACGTGTGCGTGAGCGTGTGTCTGGCGTGGCGGGGGTCGCGTCGGCCGGCCGCGATGAAGCGGCCCGCGCGGATCGTCGTGACCGGCGCCTTCGTTGCGGACAACTGGGCGGCGGCGCTGCTCCAGCCGCCGGCTCTGTCGCCGCGCAGTGCGCACGTTTGGGCGGTCTCGGATCGCCCGATGGCCCCTATCCCCAACGTCACTTTCGTCAATCCGCCCGGATGGCTTGCACGCGTGGTGGGACGGGTTCCCGCCCGGTCCGTGATGTTCGCTCTGACATGCCTGGCGTGCCGAGCCGATCTGGTCGGGGGTTACCATCTGCTTGTGAACGGCTTGCTCGCTTTGGTGATCGCGAGAGTGCTGGGGGCCGCCGCGATGTACGTCAGCGTGGGCGGCTGGTCGGAGTTTCTGGCGGGCGGGGCGTACAGCGGGCACGTGCTCTTCGGCCGCCTGGGTCGGGAGGATCGGTCGCTGGAGCGAGCGATGCTGCGGGCGATCCGCGGGTTTGACCTGACGGTGACCATGGGTTCGCAAGCGTGCAAGCTTTTCGGCGGGCTGGGTGTTGCGCGTGTGGCCATCCTGCCGGGCGGCATCGACGCGACTCGGTAGATCGGAAGAGCACACGTCTGAACTCCAGTCACGAGATTCCATCTC
>CAZBFW010000282.1:0-5788 GCA_964491135.1 uncultured Phycisphaeraceae bacterium
TACACCCTATCCTACACTCTTTCCCTACACGACGCTCTTCCGATCTCCGCATCCACCTCGCCCCGCAGACGTTTCAGGTCCTCCTCGATGGCGGCGAGCTGAGTCCGCTCTTCCTCGTCATCCATTGCCACGATCATCTGCCCTTCCTGCACGGAATCGTAAAGCTCCACCAGGACCTCCCGAACCACGCCCGGCTCGAAATGGGCCAGGGTGACCGGCGCGTCGATCACATGGCCGGTGACGATGCTCGGGGCTCCTTGCATCCGGTACACCTGGACCGCCGCCAGGATGGCGCCGATCCAGACCAGGACGGGCACCGCCGAAACCAGCGGTCGGCGCCAGCGCCGTCGCCTGGCTCGCGGTGGCGAGCTCGGGTCACGCTCTTCCGCCATCTTTAACCTCCGCCGACTAGGCCACGTCCTCGTTGGCTTGATCGATGACCAGGTGAACCGCGTCGATCCGAAGGGCCCGCTTCAACGCGGCCACCAGGTCAGGACCGTCCTCGGGGTCGTGCAGCCGTACCTTGTAGGCGCATTGGCACAGCGGCTCCCGCCCCGATTCCGTAAATACAGACTCATCCACAGAGACGACGGAATACCGCCGGCAGAAATCCTTCAAAACCGCCGCAAAGTCGCTCGAACGCAGGGCGTGCGACGGCACCTCAAACCGCAGCAGACTGTCCCGGGCATGCCAGGCACCGAAGCCGGTCAGAAACAGATAGGCGGCCACAGCGTTGGCGACGACCGATCCCAGGATGGCCGTCCCGAGATACCCGAACCCCGCGGCCATCCCGCACACCATCGCGAGGAACACGAAGGCAATGTCCCGGGAATCGCGAATGATCGTGCGAAAGCGAATCAGGGCCAGCCCGCCCAGAAGCCCGAAGGCGGCGACCACGTTCCCGACCACCAGGGACATGCTCATAGCCGCGATGATCGAGATCAGCACCAGCGCCTGGGTGAATGTCCGCGAATAGGAAACGCCTCGGTGGGTCCACCGGTAACACCAGGCGTTCAGCTGGCCGACGATGAACGCCACCAGCAGTGACAGCAACAACGACAGCAGGAAACCCGACGGCGGCGCCTGAACCGGGCTAGACAGCCGCTGCAGAATGTCCATCACGCTCCGTCCTTCCCATCACGCCACTGAGGGCCGGCACCGTGTCCGCCGCTTTCGAACACAACGCGTACTTGCAGACGCCCCGCCGGGTGATTTCCAGGCGGTGCAGCATGTCGGCAACCCAGAAGGGATACGTGCCCGTGAACTTGATCTCCAGGATGACGCCCCCCGGATTCACCGGCCACCAGAGCTGCGGCTCGAAATCGTCGGGGGACAGCAGGGCCCCGCAGTGCAGGTCTCGATCGAGGGTAATCCGCAGCCGCTCGCCGGAGGTGTCCTCGTACGCCTCGCGCCGGTAGAGCACCCCCAGGAGAGGCCATGCACCATAGCGGCGTTGCACGTCAAGAAACGCGCATACGTTCTCTTGCGTGCGCCGCTCCAACTCGACGGGGAACCCGACCAGGGGCCGCCGCGGGTTGAGAAGCTCGCGGATTCGATCCGGCGGCACCATGGCGCGCGTTTTGCGCACGACGCCGTGGTGCCGGCTCTTGATTTCGAAGAACGCGGCGTGCCCGTTCACCGGCCGCTGAGTTCCGCGGTACGTGCGGACGCGAAGCTTCGAACGGATCGGAGTGCCTTCGAGAGTATCGCGGAGAAAGTCCCGCCCCGGAGAATCCAGATAGATCGAGAGAATGGGATATTCGTACGTGCCTCGCCGCCGGCAGAACGGATCCGGCGGCAGATGGTCCCGACAAAATCTCGCCACTCGCGCGGCCGCCTCTTCGTCAACGATATACTTCATCTCATACCGTTCGTACGTGGTCGAGATGTTGTGGTGATGACGTTTCATCCCCTTCTCTTTCTCCCCTATGTACTTGCCCCCCGGATGCGCGTGCGGCGCGCCCTGAAGTGACGGGTGTCAAGAAACCCTTGCACGCACACGATCATCCCGCTGCGGAATACAACATCATATGCCCAACGGCGACAACAGGCCAACACGTGCGAAACACGGTGTACTCCCGTCACCTGCTCCGGAGCACCACGTCTTATAGCGCCCTCGCCTGAGCGTTTCATCACGTCAGTACCCCATAGCTTGCGGTCTGCGGATGCCCGCACACTCCGTCCGCCGCCGCTCCGATCCACCCGTAAAGACCTGCTGAAACAACCTAAAGACACTTGGGGCTGCGTCACGATGCCGATCCGGGTCAGAAATCCCGCAGCCGGCAGCCACCGCGTCCGGACCATTCGTGCGCTGCCAGAACTGCCGGAAGGCGGCACGGTCGACGTCCCCGTCGGGCTCGTGCTCATGCCGCCTGCCGCGCGGATCGCCCGTCCTGGCGATACGCGGCGGTCTCCGACCTCCATCAAAACATCGCATGAGCCGCGGCTGAAGGGCGCAACCCATTCTAAGGAGTTTCAGCACACTCCATCCTCAGATAAGAGCAATCTAACACGCGAAAACCAGAGCTCGTATCATCCCTGCTCGACCCATGGCACACCCGACCGCCCGGCGGGACTTGCCGGCAGCGCACAGACGGCGCGGCTGGCCGAACACCGCCCGTACGGCGATCGACTCGCCCTGGCGCCCCGGTATCGCAACAGACACGCCGCGTGACAGGGTCACGCGTGCCGAGTGTCACGCGAGCGGCTTTGGCCTGGCCCCGGGGGGCCCGCTTGCCGCGTCGACGGCCTTGCGGCGGGTCTGCGTCGTGCGGCCGAAGGTACTGTCTCCCATCGCGAGCACTCCGCCGTTTCGCGTGCACGCCAGTCATGCATGACCCCTGCCAGCCGCCGCCTGTGAGCAGGCGACAACGGCCCGATCTCCGCAATCGCTGTCAGCCTGTGGGCCGTGGGCGGGAAGAACCCATTGCGCGACGCTCGCGCCGACCCCACATGCCCGGGTTGCGCGGAGCGCTCCGCGGAAGCCTTGCAGTCCGCGCAGCAGTCGCGATACTTCACCCGCGTGCGCGTTACGACGAATGCCGCTCGCTGTCGCGATGGAACCCCGGTGACGCAACGACCCGGCGAAAGGACCTCTCATGCGACGATTGACGATCGGATTCCTTGCGGTGGCCATCATCATGCCGATCGGCTGCTCCCGTCCGGGCACGCCCGTGCCGGCCACCAATGACGTCATGATGGTCTGCGGGCAGCGCATCCACGTGGGAGCGCCGGTCGTCCTGTGGACGGATTCGGGCGGCTACGACGCGTACCGCGCGGAATGCCGATTCATTCCCGACCGCGTGCTGCCCGTCCAACCCGGCGACGACAGCCCCTCCGCCCAACGCTACGACACCTACCGGCGGAACATTCCACCCGAAGTCAAGGAGCACGTGCGCCTGCACGGCTGGGACCTGGCGCTGCTGCAACAATACGTGGATCTCTTCGTCATTCATTACGACGCATGCGGCACCTCGGAAAACTGCTTCCAGGTTCTGCACGACAAGCGCGGCCTGTCCGTACACTTTCTGCTGGACCTGGACGGCACCATCTACCAGACGCTCGATCTGAAGGAGCGAGCCTGGCACGCCGGCACCGCCAACGACCGCTCCATCGGCATCGAAATCGCCAACAAGGGCGCCTATCGCGATCTGAGCGTGCTGGACGACTGGTATGCTCGCGACGCGTCCGGCCGGCTGTACGTCACGGTGCCCGCCGTCTACAAGGACGGCGGCGCGGTCCGCACGCCGAACGCCGGCATCCGCACGCCGGACTTCATCGCCCGTCCCGCGCGCAACGAGCCGGTGTGCGGCACCGTCCAGGGCGGCGAACTCTGCCAATATGACTTCACGGAGGAACAGTATCGCTCGCTGGTCAAGCTCACCGCCGCGCTGTGCCGCGTCTTCCCGAAGATCTCCTGCAACTATCCGCGTGACGAAAACGGCGGGCTGCGCACGACCGCCCTTTCCTCCGAAGAGCTCAAGGCCTACCACGGCCTCCTCGGACATTGGCACATCACGCCGCAGAAGGTGGACCCCGGCCCCGCGTTTGACTGGGACCGCCTGATCCGCGAGGCCAAACCGTAGAAGCGGAATCCGCGCCGAACCCGCGGGGCCAGGGCCCGCGCGAGAGCAGACCGGCCTTTCAACGCGGGATTCGTCCAGTCACCCGTGCCGAGGCTCTCGTCTCCAGACGATGGCCGGTTTCAGTGCTGAAACCCCGAGCCTCGAGCCCACCTCGCACGGGCCGCCCGGATGCAACCGCTTCCAGAGGCCGATCCCCCCGCCCAGGCCGCCGGGCGACCCGGGTATTCGGTCAAGTTCACCCCGCGGATCAGTCGATACACGTTTGGTTATCGGACGACGCAACGGGGCCGATATTTGTAGCTTATATCGCGTCCCGGCCCTTCCGATGTGTGAGCGTGGCCCGTTCCCGGAGCCGAAGACCGGGACCCCTCGCCACCTGAGCGCAGGTTCATCCGACCGTCGCAGGAAGAGCCGAGAGATGATGCAGACAGCACAACGAACAAGCGGTTTGGGGGTTCTGGCGGCAACGCTCATCCTGGCCGGCTGCATTTGCTCGCAGCCGGTCGACGTGGAGCCTCTTCCACCGGTCGCGCCGCGGCCGATGCTCTCCGCCTCCACCGATGCCCAGATCACCCTGTTCGGCGAGCTGCCCGACCGGCCTGAGGTCCCGTTCTTCAGCCGTGACAACACGTCGCTGCTGCGCCACACCTTCGCCGAGGACGGCGCAGACTTCGATCCCGACCTTGACCCCACCGGCACACGCCTGGTCTTCGCATCCACCCGACACACGATCCGTCCCGACCTCTACATCAAGTCGGTGGACGGAACGGCCGTAACGCAACTCACCGCCGATCCGTCGTCCGACGTCCAGCCGGTCTTCTCCCCGGACGGCAAGTTTGTCGCCTTTGCCAGCGATCGCGCGGGCAGCTGGGACATCTGGATCATCAACGTCGACGGCACGCAGCCGGTTCAGGTCACCCGCGGGCCCGAAGACGAAGTGCATCCGAGCTGGTCGCCCGACGGCAGGCAGCTCGTGTTCTGCAGCCTGGCCCGCGGCAGCGGCCAATGGGAGCTGTGGATCGCCGACGCCGCCGCCGGCGCCACAAAAAGCTTCATCGGCTACGGCCTCTTTCCGGAGTGGAGCCCCTCGGGCGACATGATCACATACCAGCGGGCGCGTCAGCGGGGCAGTCGCTGGTTCAGCATCTGGACCGTCCGGTTGGTGGACGGCGAGCCGCGGCATCCCACCGAGATCGCCTCCAGCACCGAGTACGCCATGATCACGCCCGCCTGGAGCCCGGACGGACAGAAGCTCACGTACTGCACGGTGGCCACCGCGCCGCCGGCCGACACGGATGTTGCCACGTCCTTCGAAGTGGCGGACGTGTGGATCGTGGATGTCGACGGGCAGTCCCGCATCCGGCTGACCGACGGACACAGCGCCAACTACGGACCCACCTGGTCTGCAGAGGGCCGCGTGTTCTTCACCAGCACGCGGGGCGGACACGAGAACATCTGGTCACTCGTGCCGGGCGCCTACACTCCGGAACTGGTCGGACCCGAGCGCGGCATCATCAGCCACGGTCCGGGAACCGACAGTGCCGGGCAGGACGCCGGTGCGTCGTGATTTTTCGGACAATCCGTTACCGGCCGGCTTCAGGACGGCCGCCGGTTGGACGATGAGACAAGCGATCCTGGCCGCGGGAAGGTCCAGGAAGGACCACGGCGGAGCCGACCCGCGGAATCAGAAAGGCAGTGGATCA
>CAZBFW010000283.1:0-5783 GCA_964491135.1 uncultured Phycisphaeraceae bacterium
CTTCGGGCACTTCAAGACGGGCCTGGTCTTCGCCCCGATCACCGCCCGCATCGTGGCCGATTTGATCATGCGCGGCCAGACCCCGTTCGACCTCTCCCGCGCCGCCCCCGGCCGACCGATGAAACTTCCGCGCCGGCGAGATTGAACCGGACGGGGTCGCGCTTGCACAAATCGCAACAGAAATGGACCGGGCCGCCTGAAGGAAGGCGGCCCGGCATCAGTTTGGCAGCTTCGATGCGCGAATCCGCGGTCACGGCCCCAGCGGGCCCGTCATCGCGGGACCAAACAGCAGGTAGTCATCCAGATCCACGTCTGCGTCCAGATCAATGTCCGCTCGGAAGCATCCGTGGTTGAGGAACCCGTCGAAGCAGTCCTGGAACTTCGCGTAGTCCGTCAGGTCCACGTTCACCCCGCCCAGCGCGTCGCCCTCGAGCACGAAGAATTCCACGTCCAGGTCGTAGCCAACGCCGGATAGAACATCGTGACCAAAGTTGTCCAGCATGGGGCCCACGATCGTGGCCGTGTAGCGATCACTGTCCGGCAGCCCGCCGGGCACCGTGGCCACCACGATCGAGCTGTTCGCCGGGTCAACGGAGAGCGCCGGGTAGACGGGAGTGGTGTTGGTGACACCGACGATTTCCACAGCGTTGGGAGTGAGCGTCTCCATCGGCTTGTCGAATGCGATTTTCAACACAGTGTCCGTCACGTCACGCGGCTCAACTCCCACCGCGTTGCCCGTGGCGGTCATAGGCAGGTCGATGTCGGTCGGGAAGCGAACTTCGAAGTGTCGCACGCCCATTTGGGCGGGCGTGTACAGCGGATCCCAGTAGACGAAGTCGATCCGGAACCGGTACACCGTGCTCGGGTCCCAGACGCCCGCCGTCTCGTTGGGCGTGGTGGGGTCCAGAGTGAACTCGTGCCATTGCGTGCCGATCGGCACCCACTCGAACATGCTGATTCGGCCGGTCTGCGTCCACGCAGTGCCGCTCCACGTCCCGCAGTACACCCGCACCCACACGCCCATCGTATCGGTCGGCGGGCTGGGCGGACCGGCCCATCGCAACGAGAGGTGGAGTATGCCGTCGGTGGTGTCGATCGGATCGCCACTGGCTGCGATGGCGGGCCAGATGTCGAACATCTTGTACCCGCCTGTGCCGGTCGTCGGGTCGGCCATGATGGCCGTCCAGCCGTTGCTGCTGGCCAGGTACGGCGGTCCGACCGCATCGGCCGGGCTGGAAGACCATGTGCTGAAGTCTGAGAAGTTGGAGCCCTCGTCGCTCATGTAGGCGTTGGGCCACTGGGTATACACGGGCGAACTGGTCCACGAGATGACCTGGGGCGGCGGCGCCGGTGCGAAGACCACGGAGATGTTGTCGAACAGGAAGTAGTCATCCGTGTTGTCAGCGCCCGCGTCGGCGTACATATCCAGGGCGTTGAAGCCGCGCTCGTCATTCAAAGTGAACGGCCGCTGCGATATGACCTTCTCGGAGTTCACGTACACGTCGAGCGTGCCGTCGACTTCCGCCGCGCCGTTGGACGTCAAGTGCTCCACCGTCTGGAGGGCGACCAACTCCACATGGTGCCACTGATCCACGGCAAGGTCAGTCTTCAACACGACCCCGGCGAAGCGGATCGACGTGACACCTGGATCCTGCCCCTGGTCGATGTTGAAGGAGCCGCCGAAGCTGGCATCGTAGTTGAAGCTGTAGTCGCCGGGGCCGCCCGCGCCCGCGAAGACCCAGGCCTCGCTGTCCACGCCCCCACCCTCATGGACGAGGAAGTCGAACGAGAACGTGGCCGTCATTCCGAAGCCCAAACCGTTCGTGAAGTACGTGACCACCTCGGGCACACCGATCCCGTTGTTCTTCATTGCGTTTGGGGTGCTGAGGCCCAGGGCAGCCACTTCCGCGTCAACCGCCGTGCCCATCCAGGGATACCACACCCCGCCGGACACTGTGGACAGCGCGCCCGTAGTGTAGCTGTCAAAGTTGTCACTGAAGTCGGCCGTGGCGGCTCCGGCCGCCAGCAAGAATGCTGTTAAGCTCACCAACAGATGCTTCATGGTCCGTTTCCTCCATTCTGAACACGACTTGCAGTTCGGCCCTTCGGGGCCTACAACCCCTGGGGCGGCCATGTGATCACCGTCGCTATCGTGTGTCCTTGGCCCGCTCCGAATCGCGTAACATCAAACGGCCAGAGGTGTTACAGATTCACCGAGAGTCAGCACTCGAGGGGCTGATGGGCGTTGGGATGACCCCTGCCAACTCGGTTTCCGCTACGCGTCGGAGCTCCCAGAGAGGAAGACCCCTCCAGTGCTGCCGGGCAGCCCCGCCTCGTTCGCCCCGGACCGCCCCGCCCGAGGAGAACGCATCTGGCGTCCAGGGCTACACTATAAGGAGTATCACGAAGTTTTTCAAGCCTATTCAGTGCGACTGAAGACCCTTGCTTTGAGGCAGGCCCCCGCGCAGTTGACTGGCCGGACCCCTATGAACGACGTGATCGTACCGGCGAGCAGCAGACCCCTGCACACTTGACCGGCCGGAACGGACCCCCTATTCTCTCCGCCTCAGGTGCCTGTTGGGGGGCGGTCAGTAAGACGCAACCCTGCCGCAGGTGGGTCGGCAGGCGGCATACCGGCGAGTTTTGTGGGTTTCCCTAAGTTGACACGGAGTCACGAGCGATGGCGGTGCGTGTAGGAATCAACGGTTTTGGACGAATCGGGCGCCTGGTCGTGCGCGACATGCTGGCCCGAAAGGGGCAGTTTGAGGTGGCGGCCATCAACGACTTGGCCGACGCCAAGAGCCTTGCCCACCTGCTGAAGTACGACTCGGTTCACGGCACCTATCCGGGCACGATTGTGGCCGAGGGCAACGCGATTGTCGCAGACGGGCAGCGGATTGCGGTGCTGGGCGAGAAATCCCCGGCCAGCCTGCCCTGGAAGTCGATGAAGGTCGACATCGTCATCGAGTCCACCGGCATCTTCACCAAGCGGGAGTCGGAGAAGGGCGGCTATGGAGACCATATCAAGGCCGGTGCCCGCAAGGTGATTCTGAGTGCTCCCGCCAAGGACGAGCCCGACCTGACCGTGGTCATGGGAGTCAACGACAACATGCTCAAGGCGGCGCACACCTGCGTCTCCAACGCGAGCTGCACCACGAACTGCCTGGCCCCGGTGGCCAAAGTGCTCCACGACAAGTTCGGCATCGTCGAAGGTCTGATGACCACCGTGCATGCCTATACGAACGACCAGAAGATTGCCGACCAGATTCACAAGGATCTGCGCCGGGCCCGTGCCGGTGCCCTGAACATCATCCCGACCACCACCGGTGCGGCGGCCGCCGTCGGCAAGGTGATCCCCGCCCTCAGCGGCAAGCTGAACGGGTTCGCCCTGCGGGTTCCCGTGCCCACCGGTTCGCTGGTGGACCTGACCTGCACGCTGGAGAAATCGGTGACCCGCGACCAGGTCAACGCGGCCATCCGGGAGGCCTCCGGAGGTCCGTTGAAGGGCATTCTGTGCTATACCGAGGACCCGATCGTCAGCACCGATGTGATTCACAGCAGCTACAGCTCCATCTTTGACGGCCTGAGCACCATGACCATGCCCAAGGACGGCGGCAAGATGCTCAAGATCGTCACGTGGTACGACAACGAGTGGGGCTATTCCGTGCGGACGTCGGACCTGGTCCTCATGATGGCCGGACTGTAGGCAGGCCGGACGGCACGGGCGCGATCGCACTCGTGCGGGCGTAATTTGGGATATGTCACCCTTTCGGTGGCACGGTCCGGCGGAGCGGGGCCGCGGGGCGTCGAACAGACCCCCCGACCTGGCAGTGTCGGTCCGTGCCACTTACCTAATGTGATTGGATGCGGTCGGGCAGACCGAACGCAAGACAGTAAGGAAGTCGGAGAATCCCATGAACAAGAAGACGGTTGCGGACATCGATGTGAAGGGCAAGCGAGTGCTCGTACGCGTGGATTTCAATGTTCCCCTCGACAAGGAAAGGAACATCACGGACGACCGTCGCATCCGCGGTGCCCTGCCCACCATCCAGCGCATTCTGGAAGGCGGCGGGCGAGCCGTCTGCATGAGTCACCTCGGTCGCCCGGACGGCAAAGCGGAGCCGAAATACTCTCTCAAGCCGGTGGCCAAACGCCTGGGCGAGCTTCTCGGCCAGACGGTGCCCATCGCCCCCGACTGCATCGGTGCCAGGGCCGTTGAGCTGGTGAATACGCTGCAGAACGGTCAGTGCTGTCTGCTCGAGAACCTCCGCTATCACGCAGCCGAAGAGATCAAGGACAAGAAGGCCAAGGACGATCCCGCTCTCCGAAAACAGAAGGACGAGTTTGCCCGGCAAATCGCGGAGATGGGTGACGCGTACGTCAATGACGCCTTCGGCACCTGCCATCGCGACAACGCCAGTATGTTGACGGTCCCCCAGATCATGGAGGGCAAGCCCCGCGTCATCGGCTTCCTGGTCAAGAAGGAGCTCGATTTCCTGGGAGACGCCGTCGCCAACCCCGCCCAACCGTTCGTCGTGGTGCTCGGCGGGGCCAAGGTGTCCGACAAGATCGGCGTCATCGAGCGACTGGCCGGTCTTTGTGACAAGATCCTCATCGGCGGCGCCATGACGTACACGTTCCGCGCGGCGGCCGGCATCCACGTCGGCCACAGCCTGGTGGAACGTGACCATCTGGACCAGGCCCGACGACTCCGCGAATTGGCCGGGGCCAAGCTCGTTCTGCCGATCGACTCCGTGGCCGTGGAGCAAATCGAGCCAAACGCCAAGAGCCAGATCTGTCGAGAGGCGATTCCCGATGACTGGATGGGCGTGGACATCGGACCGGAGGCCGTGGAGGCCTACCGCAAGGAGCTGCTGGCCGCCAGGACCATCGTCTGGAACGGGCCGGTCGGCGTGTTCGAGACTCCGCCGTTCGACACCGGGACCCTGGCCATTGCGAAGGCCGTGGCCGAGGCCACCACGCGCGGGGCCGTCAGCATCATCGGCGGCGGCGACAGCGCGGCGGCGGTGGAAAGGATGGGCCTCTCCGAGAAGATGACCCACATCTCCACCGGCGGCGGCGCCTCCCTGGAGTTCCTGGAAGGCAAGCCGTTCAAGGCCATCGACATTCTGGACAACGTGTGAGATAATCCGGCGCTTGCAGAGAGGGCATCTCTCATGCTCAAGAAGCTGCGATTGCACAACTTCAAGACGTTCTTGAACACGGAAGTGAGCTTCACGCAGCGTCACCTGTTGATCGGCAAGAACAACAGCGGGAAGACGAGCCTGTGCAACGCGATCCGATTCCTGCAGGCCACAGCGGCGTTGGATCTGCCCCAGGCCGCGGCACGGGTTCCGGGAGGTCTGGAGGAGCTGACGAACTGGTACTTCCAGTCGAATCAGATTGAAGTGGGTTGCAGCGCGACGCTCGAGGCTGGCGGCGAAACGCTGGAGTACGAGTACGAGCTTGTCCTGATGGTGGCGCCCTCCGACACCCCGGCGCAGCACGGCTCGCTGACCCTCCGAGTCAGACAAGAGCGTTTGAGGGTGAGTGGGGGCGGTCTCCACAATGTGAATCTGCTCGAGAGCGATGGTGAGGAGGCGACGCTGACCCACGAGGAGAACCTGCTGTCGCGGAGGCACCCGTTCACCGTCCACACCCTCGCTCCCTCAGACTCAACGATGTTACAGAAGCTGTACGAGTTGCCGACGAACCGTCGCGCAGTCCGCTTTCGGCACTACTTGATGAGCACGCTCTACTTCGCGCTGAGCCCCTTCGACATG
>CAZBFW010000284.1:0-5781 GCA_964491135.1 uncultured Phycisphaeraceae bacterium
AGCCTGAGACAACCTCCCAGCGCGGACTACCCCCTGGTGATCGAGGACTGGCGGGACGCGGCCCGCATCATCCAGAACTCGGGCCCGGACGCTGCCCCGATCTGCATGTACCGTGACTATTGCACCTTCCCCTTGGCCTACTACCTCGGCGGCGACGCGCGAATCGTTCCCGTTTTGGCTCGGGGTCAGCTTCGCAGCGACTTTGAGGGGTACACGTCCAATCCCGCGATTTCCTTTGACGACATGCTGCACCGGCTCCGACAGCAGGGGGAACCGGTTTGGGTGGTGCTGGCCCGTGTGCGTGGATTCGGCCGGGATCATTTCGAGCAGGTCTGGGGCGACATCGAATCCGTGCGGGTGATTGCCGGGCATTGGGAGCTCGCGGAGGTGGACGTTCTGCGCCTGGTGCCGCGGGGCTCGGCGGACTCAACGCAAGGAGCGAATCCGTGAAGATCGTCATCGCCACGGACAGCTTCAAGGGGACGCTCTCTTCCGTGGAGGCCGGACACGCGATACGTGAGGCTGTTCTGCGGGTGCGACCCGATGCGGAGGTGATCGTCGTTCCCATGGCCGACGGCGGCGAGGGCACGGTGGAAGCCGTGCTGGCCGGCGCGGGCGGGATTCGGATGGAAGCGGACGTGCTCGATCCCCTGGGCCGACCGCTGCGGGCCGCGTTCGGCCGACTTCCCGACGGGCAAACGGCCGTTGTCGAGATGGCCGCTTCGAGCGGCCTGACGCTGCTGAGCCCGGCCGAGCGGAATCCGCTGCGCACGAGCACGTACGGCACGGGCCAGCAGATCGCGGCCGCGCTGGACGCGGGGGCGACACGCGTACTGATCGGAGTGGGCGGCAGCGCCACGGTGGACGGGGGCTGCGGCTGTGCTCAGGCATTGGGCGTGCGGTTTGTGACAGAGGACGACACGGTTTTGCCGGCCGGGCTCGCCGGCGGCGACCTGCATCAGATCCACCGCATCGATGTCTCGGCCCGCGATGCGCGGCTGGACGCTGTGGAGTTGGTCATCTTGTGTGACGTTCAGAACCCCCTGTGCGGGCCGAACGGAGCGGCCGCGGTATACGGCCCGCAGAAAGGCGCCGGGCCCCGGCAGGTGCGCCGCCTGGAGGCGAATCTCCGGCACCTGGCCCGGGTGATCGAGCGCGACCGGGGGCTGGCCGTCGCCGATCTGCCGGGCGGCGGGGCCTCGGGCGGGCTGGCGGCCGGGCTGGTCGCGTTTCTGGGCGGTCGGATGCAGAGCGGCGTGGAAAGTGTCATCGAGCTGACACGACTGTTCGATTGCATGGATGGCGCTGATCTGGTGATTACCGGTGAGGGCCGGTTCGACGCCCAGTCGCGCATGGGAAAAGCGGTGTGGGGCGTTGTGGCCTGCGCCCGCCGGGCCGGTGTGCCCGTCGTGGTAGTGGCCGGTAGTGTCGCCGGCGACGCTTCGCTTCATGAAGCGAACGGAATTTCCGCGGTCTGCGCGGTGAGCGGTTCGGAAGACCCCGTGCCCGAATCTCCGGCGATGGCCGCACGGCAACTCCGCGATCGCACGGCGGAATTCCTGCGCGAGCGATTTCGCGCGAAGGAACCACCATCCCACTGACCGCGTTTGTCGTACCTCTTCTGCTGTGGGACAGTCTCGGCGCGCCAATCCCGGCTGGCCGAGGCAGCCGGTCTTACTCCCCCCTGTGGGACCGTCTTTCCAGCCGATCATCCTTCCCTGTGTGGGACCGGCTTTCCAGTCGATCATCCTTCCCTGTGTGGGACCGGCTTTCCAGCCGGTCTTACTCCAGAACTCACTTCGCCGTTTCACGCGTGATCATCACCCCATACGTCGCCAGCAGAACCGGACCGATGCCGTGCGACTCGTTACGCCTGGGACCCCGATCCAGATAGGCCTGCTCGGACGGCTGCGTTGACGTGCCGGGGCAGATGTTGTCGATGTTTCCCTTCAGCGAGATCATGCGTGACAGTCCGGCGTGCCCTCGTTCAATCGCGTTGACGTACGACGCGTCCAACCAGCCCCGCTGGACCCCCCGGGCAAGGGCATAGATGAACATCCCTGTGCACGACGTCTCCTCGTAGCTGTCCGGGCGGTTCAGCAGTTGATGCCACATGCCGCTGACACCCTGGTGCCGCACGATCGCCCGGGCGAAGTCCCGGTACGACGCAAGCAAGTCATCGCGGCCGGGATACTCCTCGGGAATCGTGCCGAGCACCTCGACCATGGCCAGTGCGACCCAGCCGTTCGCCCGTCCCCAGTACCCGGGTGACGCGCCGGAACCGTGCCAGTTCCAGCCCTGGTGATACAGACCCACCTGCGGATCGCGGAGCTTCTGGGCGAACCCCTCGAACTGCTTCAGGACGTCGTCGTAGTAGGACGTTTCGCCGAGGCAGGTACCCGCCTTCGCCATCAACGGCGTGACCATGAAGAGCGCGTCGGCCCAGATACGCCCGCGCTCGGGATCGGCGTGGTAGGCGATCAGGCCGTCGGGCGTTCGGGCGACGTCGTCTCGAAAGAAACGCGCCGCTTCCAGCGCGCCGTCGAGGTATTGATCATCGCCGCTGCGAAGGGAGTACTCCAGGATGGCGTGCGCCATCGCGCCGATGTAGTCGATCGGCTCGCTGCCGCCGTGCACGCGGATGCGCCCGTTGGCGTCGTAGCTGGCCAGCGACGCGCGAACCTGCTCCAGGTGATCCGTGTTGCCGGTCCGCTCATGGAGCAGCAGCAGGGCCCAGAGCGTGACTCCCTGCGTGTATTTCCAGTGGTAGATGACGTGCGCCCCGCCGCGCGTGCTGTCGATCGCATCCGGGTAGTCGCCGGCGATGTACCGCGCGGCGACGATGCCCGCCTGCAATTCCGGATCGCGCGGGGCGGGCAGGTCCACGACTTTCGTACGACAGCCGGCCAGAATCAGGGCACCCGCGGCTGTCCACAGAATGGCGTGAATCCGGCACATGATCTCCGCACTCCAACCTATTGCGAGCGGCCCGCCTGGCGTTCGTCCGCGCGAACCGCCACCCAACAGCACCGAACACCCTGATGGATCATAGCGCGCCGAAACCGCCCGACAAGCTGCGTCTTTCTCTGTGGAATCGGCCTGCCGGCCCTTTTCGTTTCGGGTCTCGAGCCTCGATTCCTCGAGGAGAGCTGAGGAGGGAAGAGGCGGGCCTCGGCCGATGGGCCGCGGGGGAGAGGACCGGAAGCCCCCAATGGAGGCCAAGGCATGCGCGGGGA
Source organism: uncultured Phycisphaeraceae bacterium (assembly GCA_964491135.1). GTDB lineage: Bacteria > Planctomycetota > Phycisphaerae > UBA1845 > UBA1845 > JAFGJQ01. The sequence continues at coordinate 3,237 of CAZBFW010000284.1, forward strand.
CAGCCCGGCCACAAATGACCAGACCCGTTGCGGTGCACTCCAGTCACCACCACATGCTCCTTCCCTGCTCGGCTGTCTCGTCCGAATGCTGCGGCCCACGATGGCTTCCGGGGTTGAAAAGCGGGAGACTGCCGGGCGTCAAAAACGAGCTGCGTCCCCGTTTCAATTCCAATTCACGTCCCCGTTTCAATTCCCGGGGGTTAGCGATCACCCGGGGCCACCCGGCCGCTTGGCACGCTGCTCGGGCTGCGCCGGTCGGGCCCGTCCCGCACGCCGTCCATCCGGACTGAGTCCGCGAGGTCCACGCCGTGCCACCGGTCAATCGTTCGTCGGGAGTGCAGGGGCAGGTGATGCGAAGAACTGCTGAAACCAGGCGACGTCAGCCAGATCCACATCGCCATCCTCGTCGAAGTCGGCGCACGCACAGGAACCGGGTAGACTTGCGGGCTCCGGACCCGTCAGGCACGCCTCCAGCGCGGGGTAGTCTGCGATGTCCACCGTCCCGTCGCCGTTCAAATCGGGGTGGAAGCACCCGCACGGATCGAAAGGGTCGTCAGAAATGACGATCCACGGCGAGTGAAAGAGTGCCGGCACGAGCGGGCTTCCGGAAGGGAGAGTCAGAACGGTGGGAGGAACGCTGTCGCGGAAGAACACCCGGGTGGGCGCGGCGCCCGCCAGCGCCGTGAAGCGCAGCGTCACCAGGTCTGCGTTCTCGTGCGTGGGTTGCTGCGTAAAAGGGTAGATGCCGGCGGCCATGTCGATGTTGCCGTCCGTAGCTACGATGGGAGTGATCAACACCCATCCGAACGGCTCCGGCAGAACGTACGTCCCGGACAGAAACGCCAGGGCATCCTCGTCAAATCGCACGAATGCCTGGTAGCCACTTACGGGTTCCGGCAGATTCTCCATGCGCAAGGTGACGGCCACCTCGGCGTCCGGAGACACGCACTCGTAGTGGGAGGCCGTGCCAATCTGCAGTCGCAACTCTGCGGGGCCGTCTCGACCCGCAGCAGGCAACTGGCATAAGCCGACCGACACGAGTGAATACGCAATTGCCGTCCGTGTGGAGATTCGCATGATCACATTCCCCATTCCCCGGGGTGCCCACCCGCGGCCCGGCGCCTCAGCCGCGGGGGCCGTCCGTCGATCGCCAAACGGCATGCACGTCTTACCGGTGCAAGGCGCACCCTCCCCGGTGCGACACGCGGCTCGCGTCCGCGCGTTCCGTTTGGGTCCCTTCCGGTCGGGCGAGGTCCCCGTCCGCACGCGGGCATCGCCGTTTGCGGAGCCGGCCCGCGTTGCGGTAGTACCTCGTCCGGTGTCCAGGTTTCCCTATCGCCGGCGAATCGACACCAGCACGCCTCCCATCGTCAGCAGCACCAGCGCTGCGGGCTCGGGAACGATGATCACCGTGGCCGCTCCGATGGATCCGGTCACGTCGTGATTGGCCATGCCCGGGGTGCCGTCCCAGACCACCGTGGGTGTGCCGTAGCCACCACCGGGCACGTCGATCATCGTCACGTCCGTACCCGCCGTCTCCGCAAGCGCGGAGAACTCGAGCGTGGTCAGGTACGTGCCGGCAGGCGTGGCGTCGATCGCCGCGAGCAGGGGGGCAAAGAACGTCAGCAGCCCGTCCCCGTCCGCCGGGGGCATCGCCTCATTCAGGGCGTACGGATCACCGACCGTGAAGAAGGCGCTGGAGCCGGGCACGGCCCCGCTGTTATCCACGCCCAGTAGCTGCAGGTAGCCGATGTCCCAGGTGAACGCGATGTCGGCAGCCGACAAGGGATGATCATCGGCGTCATCGGACACGGCGAACACATCGATGTCCACCGGGTCCCCTACGCCAACGATCTGGGACACGGGCCGGAAGTCGAGGCTGATCGTCCACCCACCTACGGTCGGACAAAAGGCGAGCAGCACCATCGTTGCCCAGACTTCCCATCCTCTGATCCTCATACCTCCTCCTTTCTCCTAACGAGAGCACGGTTCCGCCACAAGGTTCCCACCTCGCAACGGGTGAGAGAGAGCCAACAACATTGTGCCACTCGGGGCCCGGTCTGACCAGACTCCGGGTCGCGCAATTGGGTAACGGTCAACGGGCGCGCGGCCCGCCAACCGACTGAGCCTGCCTCGACATCTGCACGTTCCCCGGCGCCGGCTGAACAGCACCTCCGGCCGATGCCGGCCGGGCGCCCTGCTGGAACGCGGTCACGTCATCTGCGTCCAGCCAGCCATCGCCGTTCAGGTCGGCCGGGGCCAGTTGCCACAGCCCTCGCCGCCCCAGGTCGGCCACGGAGATACGCGTCACCGGTCCTTCGTGTCCGAGCGGTGCCAACAGCAAATTCGCGGCTCCGCAGCAGTTCGGATCACTGAACTGCAGGAAATTCGTCTGGATGAAAGTGAAGTCCCCCGTAAACACAAGCCCGTCCCCACTGACGTCCGAATGGGGCGCAGCCGTGGCACAAGCCGTGTCGCCCGTTCCATAATTGAGATCGGAAGAGCGTCTGTAGGGAAAGAGTGTAGGATAGGGTGGTGGTGTGGG
>CAZBFW010000285.1:0-2497 GCA_964491135.1 uncultured Phycisphaeraceae bacterium
AGTAGAACAGGCCCGCCAGTACGCCTCCGCCGATCCAGCCGCCGTGGAGAAGAAGCGTCTGTAGATCATCCGACTGGCGGCCGATCGCCCCGCGGGCCGCACGCTGGATCAGGAACGATGCGACACCGGTCAGGAAGATCGAGCAGACAATGGCCGCCACCACTGTCCCTGACTTGTGCCAGTTCACCACGTCAAAGAATTCCAGGGCAAACGATGCGCCCAGCAGTTCGAAGACCAGGCAGGCCGTTGTGCTCACCGGCATGCCGTATGCGGAAAAGCTGTACAGCAGAACCGTGTCCACGATGTACACCGAAGCATAGATGGCCAGCAACTGCTCCACCGACTGCAGCTTGTGGGGATCGAAAATGCCTTTCCTGGCCGTTTCCATGACCGCCGACGAGAACGATGCGCCCAGCAGAACGCATATGCCCGCCAGGGTGAGCGCCGTTCGTCGCGTCAGGATGCGGGCCCCCAGCACCGCGTTGACCAGGTTGGCTGCGTCGTTCCGACCCACCTCCACGGTGTCCCAGAACAACATCACCACGCCCACCACCACCGCCCCGACGATGAAGGCGGGCTGCTGCGTGAGGGTCTGAATCAGCTCGGAAATCTCGGTGAACACGACTCTGAAACTTCCCGTCCGGACCGCGAGCCATGATCCTCGTCCGGCGCTGCGGAACCGTCGTTCCTTGCCGCGCGGCGGAAGGCTCCGGAGGCCGGATTGTGACATGGCGCACGCAGAAGTGTCAACGGGCGGCGATCGGCATTCGTTGCGATTCTCGCGTGCTTCCAGCAGATGGAAGACGGGCACCCGGGCGCGCCGCGGGTCGCGCGAAAACTTAGCGCAATCTTAACCCGGACGGCTCCGCAGCGGACAGGATGCGGGTCCGCCGAACCGTGACGCGAGCATCTCACGAGGGCTCCGTCCGGGTGACAGGGGGATGATCACCGTACGCTCACAGAGTGGGGAACGTGCGGAGCGGGACGTTCAGAAATCAAAGGCCAACTCGATGCCGACCTTGTAAGCGCCCACGGTCTGCGTGCAGTGGGCGACGCGGGCGGGAACCCATGGGTCGTTCTCGTCGCGGCGCAGCTCCACCTGGGTGGCTTCGCCCAGGCGGCTGCGACAGACCACGCCGATACCGTCCTCGCTGATGTCACGACTGTAGATGTAGTGCATCCGCTTGCCGGCCCGTAATTCCATCGGGCGGCGCCAGGAGTAGCGACGGCGACTGCGTTTGATGTCGCGCGTGTCCACCTCGCCGAACATCTTGGCCTCTTGGAGCCAGTTCGCTACGACTTCTCGGACCTCAGACGTACTTACACGCGGCATAAGCGTCATCTCCCGCGGCACACGGGGCAAAATCTCACCTCTCCTATCGGAAGCGGACCAGCGGCCCTGAACGACCGGGGACGGTTTTCCCGGTGCCGGCCGGACTTTCCGACATGGGGCAACTCCGTCCGCCCGTCCTACGACATTACCGGACGCCCCTTCACGTCGTTGCCGCGCGAGCCCGGGCCGCTCACGAACACGTGGCGCCCTGCGCGAGATTCACGGACGCCGCCAGGGCTCCCCCGCGCGCGGACGTCCGGTCTGCAGAAGGCAGGCAAAGTTCGCCGACTCGTTTGCCTTCCGCTCGCGCGTATTGGATTCTGAAGGGTGACTGGCGAAGCCTGGGAAACCGGGCAGGACACGATTGCTTTCACGACACGACGGCTTCCGGCCGCACGACGGTTTCCGGTCTCACCAGTCTCAGAGACGTCGAATCGGGGTGGTTACGACGGTCTCGCGTTCCGGGGGGGAAAGAGGCTTTTTTTTCGCTGACACACCGGAACGTATCGACTCGAACCCGAAGAGACGTCGGCCTTCGCTTGGGCGGTGGTGCGGCCCCGCGCCGCTCCGCCGTATTCGCCGTGTGGGGGGACAGAGATGAATTCCGGGCTGGCGCCATGCGCTCGATGGGGATGGATTGCCGCGTGTTTCGCATGCACGCTGTCGGCCGGCATCGGCTGTTCGTCGGTCGGCAACGCACCGCCGACAGCCGTCGCCGTGCCCCCGGATGATCCCACCGGAAACCCCGGGGGCGGGGGCGATCGGGATGACGCATACCTGATCATCGAGCCCGATGAATCCGGCGACTCCGCCGCCGGCCCCTTCGCTGCCCCGGCTGCGGTGAGCTTCCAGGAATCCCAGGCGCGGATCGAAGGCATTCTCTCCAGTCCGTCCGATGTGGACGTTTATGACCTCGGATCCATGGCCATCGGTGACGTTATCGTTGTTGATGTGACGGCCGGGTCCGACCTCGACCCCGTGGCCGCGCTTTTTGACGCGGACGAGAACCTGATCTACGCCAACGACGACCGCGCCTATTACGCCGGGCTGCTCGATTCCCACATCAGCGCGACCGTCCGCCGCCAAAGCGAGCATTGTTACCTCGCCGAGGCTTCCAGCGTCGGTTCCGGCACGCAGGGGGACTACTCCGTCACGGTGTTCCGC